>NZ_JBHYJW010000008.1:0-40108 GCF_042741125.1 Amycolatopsis sp. NPDC058986
CCTCCAGCGCCAAGGACGCCGCAGCCGCAGCGCGGCTCGCCGGTCAGTCGGCGGACTCCGCCAAGGCCGCCGCCTCAGCCGCCGGCTCGGCGGGCAACCACGCGGCCGACGCAGCACGCGCCGCGGCCGACGCAGCCAACAACGCCGCCAGCTCCGGCGCGAACGCCGCCGAGGCACGCCGGGCCGCAGCGGCCGCCCGCGCGAACGCCGACCGCGCCAATCGTGCCGCCAACGCCGCCAGTGCGTTCGCTGCGGTCGCGTCCGACGCAGCGTATGCCTCCGCCGCCGCGGCCGATCGCGCCGCGTCGGACGCACAGGCCGCCGCTGCGGCCGCGAGGGATGCTGCTGAGCACGCTGGTCAGGCCGCCGACGCGGCCAGGCAGGCTACCGAACACGCAAACGCGGCCACGGCCGCCGCGCAGGCCGCGATCGACGCCGCGAACCAGGCGAAGAAGGTCTACGAGGCCGCCCGGCAAGCCGACGCCACCCGGCTGGCGACCGAAGCCGAGCAGAACGACGAACTCGCCCGAGGCCTGGCCGCCGCGGCCGGGCAGGTGAGGATCGTCGACAAGTGGAACAAGACCCAGGACGCGCTCCGCACCGCCGAGACCAACCGGCTGATCAGCGAAGCCACTGCGGCCGGGACCGACCCGGGACTCGCGGTGACCGATGCACGCAAGGTCGCGCTTGCCCTGAGCGCCACCGGAGGGCCATGGACGCAGGCCGCCGCCAACGCGGCACTGTCCGAACCCGACATCATGGTGATGGACTACATCCGCACCGGGATGGCAGCCGCGGCCGCGCAGGATGACCGCCTCACATTGAGCAACCTCGTCAAGACCGGGACCGACGGTTTCAAGAAGGCCGCCAACGCCGCCCTGGCCGGCACCGACGCGGACGTGCAGACGTTCCTGCGCACCCAGGACTACCCGGAACGGCAGACCGACGACCGCATCGCGGTCAACCAAGTCCTAGCCTCGGCCCAGCAAGCAGGCAACACCATCACCCGTGATGCCGCTCAGCAAGCACTCAACGACGGTTCCGCGCAAGCATTGCGGCAGTTCCTCACCACGGACCAGTACTCGACAGCCGACCACGACGAGCGGATCAAGGCCAACCAGATCTTGTCCGCCGAGGCCAGTGGCCCCGAGCTGAAGGCTGCCGCGCAGGTCGCGCTCGACGGCACCCAGGGTATGTTGCACGACTTCCTCGTCACCGGGCAGTTCGCCGCCGCCCAACGGGACATGGACACCGCCACGCACAACGCCGAGGTCCTCGGGCTGCTCGCCCAGGCCGCTCAGTCCGCGCAGCAAGCATCACACGACGCCAACGAGGCCCAGGCCGCAGCCGCCACAGCACGTGGGGCCGCGGACGCTGCCACAGGCTACGCACGCCAAGCCGAGACCGATGCCACGCAAGCAGGCATCTACGCCAAGCAAGCCCACGAATCGGCGATCGAGGCGCAGAACTCCGCGCAAAAAGCGGCTCAGTCCGCCGCGACCGCGCGCACCGCAGCCGCCTCCGCCGAACAGTCCGCTGGACAAGCGGCCCGCTCGGCGGTATGGGCAGCCTCCTCGGCCAACCTCGCCGCAGGCTACGCCCGCGATGCCTACAACTCCGCACACGACGCCTTCATCGCCGCCAAAAACGCAGGCGACGATGCCCGCAAGGCAGCCGACGCGGCCCACCACGCGTTAGGGGTGGCGCAAGAGAGAATCGAGCAGGACCGAAAACTGCAGTACGGCCAGCTTGTTCTGCACTGCGAGGCGGTCTACAAAAACAAGGGCCAGACCCTCTATCAGGACTGCCTAGAATTCGCGAAAAAGCCCGACGCCGAAAAAATGATGGCGTATCTTGATCGCAGCCACATCTGCGACCATATCGCCAAGTCGAACGGCAACTTCAACCGACAGTGCTACGCCGGCATCCTCAGCCCCACCTTCGAAGCAGACCTAGCCTTCCAAATCAGCGGAGACGTGCTCAACGGCCTCGCCGGACTTGATCGACAAATCGCCATCTACGGGGCCGGACTCGCCGCAGCACTAGCCTGCGCAGCATTCGAACCGTGCGGAGTACTCGCCGCCTCGATCATTCCCGAAGGCACCGCCTTCACCTCCTGGATGGCCATCACCGTCGGCGACATCTGGGTAACCTCCAGAGCCGCAGCCGCCATGGAGGAGTCCTTCGTCGAGCAGCAGGCGACAAGGTCAAACCTTGCAAACGAAGCCGCGAAGGCCTTTACGTGGTGTGCGCCGAACAGCTTCACCGGCAAAACTCGTGTTCTTCTCCACGATGGGACGTCGAGACCGCTTGAGGATGTTCAGGTCGGGGATCGTGTCGCGGCAGCCGATCCGGTAACTCGACGGACAGGTGTCCAGCCTGTGACCCAGGTGATCACTGGCAATGGCGTCAAACGCCTGGTCGATGTTCAGCTGTCTTCCGCCGGTCAAGTGTCAACGATCCAGGCGACCGAGAACCACCCGTTCTGGGTAGAAGAACTAAAGCAGTGGGTCAAGGCGGGAAGTCTTCAGTCTGGCGAACATCTCCACTCCGCCAGTGGCACACCTACCGTGGTGACCAGCATTCGGCGGCACGCTGAATCGTTGAGAGTCTACAATCTCACGGTCGGCGACCTGCACACGTACTACGTGACCACCGGTGAAGCATCAGCACTAGTGCACAACAGCAGCCCTGCCTGCGGCCTCGGCGGATTCAAGATCGGCATACTCGGCGACGAGTTGAACTCTATTAACCGATCCTTCGGGGGTGAGTTCCTACTGAATGGATCCCCCGAGAACATGATGATCAACGCTAGCCGCTACAATAGTTTCTGGGAAAAAGCGGCAGTAATAGTACGAGACATCGCTGGCGGTCACATGTACAACAACGGCAACAAGCGTACGGCGCAAACGGTTGTCGAGATACTCATGGCGCGCAATGGCGTAATTAGCGGACCGACTTCGATGGACCTGAGGTCGGTCATTGACAAGGTAGGCAAGGGAGAACTCCGCGAAGTTGGCGACATCGCTGCAGCGCTGCGTGGCTACTAAATTAGGGACATCTTATGGATATCGAAACGCTGATGACACGTCTGGCCGAAGCTGGCGTCACAGCACTGATCAAGGTCGACGATGAACGAATGGCCGAAGGAGGCGAGGCCTGGACTGTCGTGCTCTCGGGCGCGGTAATGGGCGAGCAAGGCGGTATCCGTGCGGAAGCCGCTAGCCTCTCTGACTGCGTCAGAATCGCCCTCCAGCGCCTCAGCGATCGCCCCGGCGACTGGTCGTGGACCAAGGACATCACTGGCTAACTCCCAGGCAGTTGTGGCGGAGGAGAACCTAATGGGCTCCTCCGCCACATGCGCCAGACGAGATCCGGCACCAGAGGCTCTCGATGGTGTAGGCAGCACGGTGAGATCCGAGCGGGCGTTCGATGACTATCCGCGATCCACCCGAACGAGGTCAACCCACGCGTCGATGGCGATGCTCGTTCTGGCGGCGAAGGTCAACGCCGAGTCCGGCCAGCTCATGGGCGGCGTTGCGCAACGAGCGATGGTCCGACGCGGTACACGGGAGCGTGTAAGTGTGGCCGCTGGGCAACGCGACGTGCCAGTGCTTTCCGCGGCGGCCAAGCTCACATCCGGCCGCCCGCAGCCGGGCGCGGAGTTCGCGCCAGGTGGTGGGCCAGACGGTTCCGGCGCCGCCGCGTCGGCCTCGCCGTGCCGGTGCCAGCCGTACGCGCGCCGGGCGCGGCCTGGCGGGTTCACTGGGGGTGTGGAACGCGACGTAGCACACCACCCCGTCGGCGGCACGCACCCGCAGTTCGCAGTCGTGGCGGCGGTGGCGGAGCAGGCCGGGCGTCTCACGGACCGGGGCGGTCCAGTGCGGGTTGTGGAAGGTGGCGAGCACGGCCCACGCTGCGTCCGGTGTGGACACTCGGCGAGCCGCGCCCGGGGTCATGCGCGGCACCTCACCCCACACCATGACGTCCATCCATAGTGGACTTGTAGTCGTCGCGGAGTTCGAACATGGGGCGTCCGTCGCGTGCGCGGAACCAGGTTTTCCATCCGCTCTGGTGAGGGCTACCCAGCGCGGCGTTCGCGGCCGAGAGGGAGGTGCACGTCCGCCCGTCATCCAACTGCAGCATGCCCTGTCCAACCACCTGGCCGCTGCGGTGCACTCCGAGACTGGGCCGCCGGTAAAGCAACTCCTCTCCCTCAACCAGCAGGCCCGCATCGAGCAGGTCAAGCAAGCCGATCCGCCGCACCACCCGGTTACCGACCACTCGCATCGACCGCGGCATGGGCGGCTCGGCTTCCGCGGCGGCGATGTAGGTGCCCATGATGGCGGCGGCGGCCGGGGCCACCACGGCGGGCCAGTCGTGGCCGAGACTCGGCCACGTGCCCGCGGGTATCCATTCGCCATAGGCGGCTATTGCGAGTTGCACGGCCACCGTGTCCTCGGCGGCGTTGGCTGTCACGGGCGGGGCTAACCGCAGAATGAGGTCGCCCTCGCACCCGGATGCTGGGTATTCGTGCTCGCGCCATTCCCCGGCGAACAGCACGATCTCGCCGTGGGTGGTCTGTCGGTCGGCGGCGGTGACCAGGAGCGCCCAGGCACCGGGCGGCATCCGCATCGGGACCGCCTGGATACTGCCGTCGGCGATCAACACCGCGGTCCCGCGGCCCAGCCCCTCCGCCGGCCGGAGGTCCGCGAGGCTTCGTGTGCTGTCCACCGGGACGGGCGTGGCGGGTGTGATCCCTTGCCGGACGGTCATGTCAGGCCACCCCCTCGGCCGCGAGCGGCGCGGGGTCCGGTCCGGGTGCCTCGGTCGCCACGGGGACCGAGTCGGTGCGGTGCAGCGGGTGGATCCGTAGGCCGGCCCGGTACGTACCCGAGCGCGCGGCGCCCGCGGCCTCGGCCATCCACGCCCGCGCCTCGCCCCGGGTGTCGAACGGGCCGACGAACAGCGCGAGCCGCCGGGCGGGCGGGTCGATCAGCAGCGACACCACCACCGCACCGGTCGTGTCCGGCTCGGTGTCGTGGGCGGCGAGCAGGTCGGCGACCGGGGCGGGCAGCTCGATCACGTCGCCGGTCAGCTCGGCGGTGGCGCGGGTGGTCAGCAGGTCGGTGTCCGGCGGGTGCAAAGCGATCGGTTGGGCGTAGATGTCGGCGTCGGTCAGCCAGTCGGCGGCCACCGCCGCATCACCGCGCGAGCCGAACGTGCCGTGCACGTCGACGCCGCCGGCGCGCACCGTCACGGTGGCGAACAGGGGCGCATTCATGAGTCAGTGTTCCTTCCATGTCCTGGAGTATGTGCCGGGACGCCGAGGTTTTTCGGCCACCGGATGGACGCTCGACTCGGTACGGAATGTCAAGCACCGCAACGAAACACCGGCCGCAGGAGGCCGGTGGTCGCCGTTCGTCGCGGACGGCGACCACCGGCGCGCGAGGCCGGGTCACCAATCGTGGAAACGCATCGTGCCGATGAATCCGCCGATGACGGTGCCGGAGTCGGACATGATGTCGATCGCGAGGATGAACCGGCACCGGTCGGGCCGCAGGCGTTCGACCCGGTTGTAGTTGCTGGCCAGCTCGAACACGACCCTGATCGTGTCGCGGACGACGTCGCTATCTGTCCCGGTGGCCCAGGGCGGTATCGCCAGCCAGGACACCGCCACGCGCAGCACGGGCTGCGGGCCGGATTCCTCGGCCGTGATGTCAAACGCGGCGCCGCGGACGATCAGGCCGTCGCTCTGGAGGTCGAGGATGTCGCGTTCGAGCCGTTCGGCCACCTCAGTCAGCGGCAGGGCCGCCGTGTCGTCGTAATAGTCGCCGATCACGTAGTTCTCGTGGCGCCGCTCCGTCGCGGTCGCGCGGTTGGTGCGCAGCATGGTTGCGGTGTCCTTCCGTAGGCGGTGTTGCGCGATTCCCGCGCGTCCACATCGACGCTCGACTCGTGTCGGAATGTCAAGTGACACAACGGAAAAGGTCCCCCGCAAAAAGACACCTGTCTTGTATGGATGGACCCGTTGACTTTGTCCCGGGATCGAGCGTTCATGGACGCATAGCCCGCACCACCCCAGTAACGCCGGAGGGCTAAACGCCCCAACGGGAGCGTGACCGTCCACAAGCGACATACGATTCAAGGGAGAGCCTCGTCATGCCACGCACTACCACGACGATGAAGACCACCACCACGACAACGCCGGCGAACGGCAGCAGCGGCCCGTCAGCCGCAGACAAGCTGCGCACCGCGCTGCGCCGCAACCCGGGCACGACCGCCCGCGAGCTGGCCGAGCTGGCAGGTATCGGCGCCTCCACCGCGACCAAGCTGCTGGCCGCCTGGGCCACCGACGGGCAGGCCGTGCGACTGATCAACGAGGACACCGCCGAGCGCAAGGCCGCCGCCCGATGGGCGCCCCCGGAGCCGGTCGACAACACCCCGACACCCCGCAAGCACACCACGACCCCGCCCCGACGTGCGACGCCCACCACCGCCGCGACCCCGGCCACCCCGGCGACACCGGTCGCCGACGCGCCGCCGAGCGGCCGGCTGCCCAAAGGCGCGCTGCACGGCCTGGTCGAGGACTTCCTGTCCGAGCCCGACCGGCGCAGCACCGCCTACACCGCGGGCGAGATCGGCCGCAAGCTGGTCCGATCCTCCGGCGCGGTACGCAACGCCCTGGACAAGCTCACCAAGAAAGGCACCGTCGTACTGACCCAGGACCAGCCGCGCCGCTACCAGCTCATCCACACCGACTAACCACCCCACCCGTCCAGGCACGGCGCCGCCGACCACCGGTGGCGCCGTCGCCGAGCATCCTCGTGACGACGGCCTCACCGTCGTGGCGGTAGTCCCGAGGCCCACCGTGCCGCCGACGTGCCGCGCCGGGTGTCCGGGCCGGTGATCGGGATCGGGTCCCGGATCAGTGTGCACGACCGCGAGACCGATCGGCTGGTCGAGGACATCCGGTCCGCGGGGATCACCCACGCGACCGTCGAACGGGGACAGCAGCGGTGACCCGCCGCACCTACCGGCGCGGCGACAGCGTCACCGCGCCCGCCGTACTCGTACGCGGCAACAGGATCCGCTACGCCGTGCTGACCTACCCGTGCTGCGCGTGCCGGACCTGGGTCGACGTCTCACTGCTGGCCTACCACTGGCTGGTGCCCGACCGGCCCTTGACCATGTGCTGCGGGCGCCGCTACGACCACCGCAAGCTGCCCGGCAACGTGGGCTGTGACTGGTCATGAACGATCACCATCACCCCGGCCGACGACGGCACCACCCCCGCCAGCTTCGTCTGGACCGCATAGACGGCGAACCACGACCCCCTCCCGACCGTCAGCAGGCCGGAGAGCCCGCGGGAAGCCACCGGGAACTGCTATCCATTGTGGACTTCGGGTGTGCCCGTGTTGGTCGGTGTGCAGCTATGGCGTGTCGGCCTTCGCGCGCCGGGACGCGCGTTGAAGAAATCGCCCCAGCTCATCTGGTCGGCGGCTCGAACTTGGTCGTTCTGCCGGACGTTTCCGGATCGAGCATGCCGCACAGGCTCAGCTCTTCATGCCCGGCCTCGCAGGCACGGACCTGGCCGTAGCCCGGCACGGCCCGCCTGGGGCGCCCACCGTAGGGCGTAGGGCACTGTCGGCACGGCGAGCCGCCGTAGCGCGCACATACCCGGGCGCGGAGCTATTCCTGTATGTGTGTGCCCTGCACACAAGGTCATTGCGGATCTGGTCCCAGCGAGGAGATCGTGTCCCGAGCGACCGCGTCGAGTTCGGTTGGCTCGAAACCTTGCCGTTCTATTCCGCGCCCGCATCCCGGTCGACATAGACGGCACCGTAGTTGGTCATACCATGACCAACTATCCACAGTGGACTTGATACTGTTGCGCTGTCTTGCTGGCGAGCCGCCGCCCGCTCAGCGCTGGGTTTCCTCGCGCAGGAGCACGCCGCACACGTCGCCGGGGATGCCTTCGTAGAACGCGAGTACGCGCAGGAGGTCCTCGCGGCTCTCCGGGCGTCCCCCGCGGGCGGTGGTCGCCGCTACCCAGATGCTATTGGTGGAGTCGCGTACCCAGGCCCATCCGGCGGCATAAGTGAGGCTGTAGGCATGCCGGGCATCATCGGGCCGCAGCGGGTCTCCCGGGGTGTGTACGTCGCCGTAGTCCCGGTCAGCCCATCCGTCGACCAGGCCGGCGACGGCGGCGAGGTAGGTGCCGAGATCGGTGGCAGCGAGCGCGTCGCAGCCCGCGTCGAGGGATTCGACCAGGACCGACACCTTCTCGGAAGCGTGATGCCCGGTGTGGAGGGTTGCCAGCGGGATCGCGTCCGGGCCTCGGCCTAGGTAGATGGTGGCGCAGCGGGTCATGACCGTGACCTCTCTTATCGCTCTGTACGTCCACTGTGGACGCCATGGTTGAGTTGGGGTTCGGCCGCACGTAGGACGGCGTCGAGGATGTCGAGGGACGCGTTGTCGAGCGCGTCGGGTTGCGCGTTGTCGATGAGCACCTTCCAGCGGATAAGCTGAGGGCTGCGCCTCGGAGCGGTCAGCGCTGTCACGGTGAGCGAACCGTCGCGGTCGTTGACGGACACCGCGGCCATCCAATCGGGGCTCCGGAATAGCGTGCCGTCGTTGCCGTCGTCGACCCGGGTGAACCCGTAGTCAGCGAGTAGCTGATGGTAGTCGGACATGATCTCGGTCATCACGTCTTCGCAATCCATTGTGGACTCCTGCGTCGTGTTGCTGTCGTGGGCGTCGCGCCGTGGGTTGATTACGTGCCGATTCGACGCTCTGCCCGGGGCATGATGGTCATTACCAGAGCGGGTTCGGGTCGTCGGTCACGGTGATCGTTCCCGGGCCCCGTCCCTGGGCGCGCAGTTCGGGGCCGTCGTAGGTGCGGACCACGTGGGTGTGCAGGCCGAAGCGGTGGTCGCTCTCGTCGTGCGGGTTGCTCCACCCGTGGGCGGTGGCCAGCGCGGTGATCTCGGCGAAGGCACGGTGGTCGGTGTCGGTGGGCGGGCGGCGGGAGCCGGGGGCGTCGTCGAGGCCGTAGAGGTAGAGCTTGATCTCGTCGCGGGCGGTGTTCGCCACGGCGGCGTAGCGCACGTCCGGCCACACCGGCGAGGTGGTATCACGGCCGAGCGCGGTGAGTTCGGCCATGAGCCATGCCGCCAGCGCGGGAAGATCGAGAGCCCATGTGTCCAGATAGGACTCACCGTAGCGGCGGCTCGCCGGGGTGAGCTCGACCCGCGGCGCCGCGGGCGTGCCGGTGAGGGTGATGGTGTGCCATTGCCCCCTGCCCGGTCGGCACGGGCGCCCGCGCGCTGCGGGATAGTACAGGACTTCGCCGTTGTCGAAGGTGTAGGCCGGGCCGGTCCAGCCGCCGCCGTGGTTCCCGTCGGCGGGTGGGCAGGTGCCTAAGGCGGGCGGCGGGTCGGTGTGGTCGCTGGTGGCGTCGCCGAACCCGCCCGCGCGCCATCCGGTGACGAACGCGCCGAGCGCGTCGAGGTAGTCGGGTTCGCTGGTCGCGGTCAGTAGCCGCCGGCCGACCGGGAGCAGCGCGAGGGTCACGGGTTCGGGTGGCGGGTCGGGGGTGTAGGCAACGGCCAGCCCGTGCGCGGTGGAGGTGTCGCCGCGGCCGGTGAAGAACCCGGCATAGCCGGATCGGTCCCGGTCGTAGTCGATGGCGGGCACGGTGGACGTGGTGCGGTCGGTGGCGGTCATCGCAGGGGTTCCTTTCGCCGTGTTGAGTCCATTGTGGACTGGTGTTGGTGTAGTTCGAGTCGGATCGTCTGACTGTGGCATCGGTAGAGCGCCGCCGGGTCGAGCCAGGCGTCGTCGCGGCCGTCGTCGGGCGCTACACCGATTTCGGTGGCGCCGTAGCGGGAGGATTCGACGAACAGGGTGCCGGTGCCGAGCGTGATCTGGTCACCGACCGCGGCCGGATCCGGCCCGATGCCGCGGGCGAGGTCGCCGAGGTGGAACGCGGGCCGGGTGCCGACGATGACGGCCACGAGCCGGCCAGGTGCGCCGACCGGGGCGGTGTCGAACACCACCGGGTCAGGCGCAGCGTTGTCGAGGGTGCGGGTGAGGTGCACGGCGCCGTAGCGGTCGGTGCGCCGTTCGTCGGGGTGCCAGGTGAGAATTCCGGTGCCGAGAATGATCGTTCCCATAGCGTATGTTCCCTACGGTGACGGCGGTTAGATCACGTCGCTAGTCCATTGTGGACTCGTGCAGACCGAGCAGACTGGGTGGTCGTTCAGTCGCACCCGGCTGAGCCCGGCATGAGCGAGAATTCGAGCCAGCCGTTGATGCCGTTGCACCGGTGCGCAGACAGGCCGAGGCAGTAGAAGGCGGTAACCGCGTCTGGCATGGTGTAGCGCCGGACGGTTCCCGCGCGGTCCTGGCATTTGGCAATGACGGTCCCGTCGGGGTTGCGGATCAGGGTGCCATCATCGATATTGGCGTAGCGCGTACCGTTGCCGTTGTCTTTCCACACCAGGACCGCGATGGTCTCGCCGCGGTTGTTGGTTAGTTCTTCGCGTTCGTCAGGCGCACGAGTGGTGTCCATTGTGGACTCACTTTCGGTGTAGTGCGGTCTGCACGTCGGGGTGGTCGGTGGCGAGGATCCACGTGTGGTCCGGTGTGCGGATGTGGACCCTGGTGCCGTCGAAGGCGTACACGTAGGCCGTGTCGTAGTAGAACGGTGGGGGTTCGTTGCGGTGTTGCGGCTGGACCGCGTGCCCGCGTTCGTCGTCTTCCCACACGGCGAGCAGGTCGTTGACCGCGGTGCGGTAGGTGTCGGGGTCGGTGGCGGTGAGGGCGAGGAGCCCGGGGCCGACCGCGGCGATGCCTTCAGGGTAGCTGTCGCGGTAGAGGGCGCCGAGCCAGGTGCCGTCGCGCCCGATGACGAATATGGCATGGGTACTCATGGGGTCTCCTGTTCTGTCGTACGAGTCCGGCGTGTCCTAGCGTGTGGCAGGTACGCCGTTTATCCACTGTGGACTCGTGTGTCGGTGTCGTCGTCGGCGTCACAGCAGGGGCACGAGTCGGTGAGGTTGTAGCCGTGCCCGCAGTCGGTTCGACTGGCGACGTCACGGCCGGGTCCCCAGATGAAGTACTCGGCGTACTGCTGTACGTCGTGCCGGGTGATGGTGCGGGCGAGCACGTCGCCCGGGGGTACGGGCGCCTTGGCGACCTCGCGGTCCATGTACTGCCGGAGCGCGGCGCCCGCACGTGTGCGTGCATGGTCAGCCATGATCGTCACACCTCACTTTGTCCACTGTGGACGTAGGTGGCTAGTTTGGGTTCGGCGGCGCGCAGGGCGGCGTCGAGCACCGCGGCGGGCGCGTTGCTGATCTGGATGGTCCAGCAGCCCAACCGGGCGCGATCACCGGTGAGGGCGGTCACGGCGAGCGACCCCTCGGTATCGGTGATGATCACCGACACCCGGCCACCCGGGCTGCGGAATGTGATGCCGTCGTCGTCGGGTTCGAATTCGTGGCCGTGAAGTACCCGGAAATAGTCGAACATGATGGTCATGGGTGTCCCGTTCTGTCGTGCGGGCATATTTCGGGCGGGTGCGGAATTGTTGGGTATTGCGGTTTCCGTTCCCGCTGACATTTCCACGCTAGCTCGATGCAGTAGGGCACGCAATAGCCGGGCGCGGGTTTTTGCGGGTTTTTCGTGACCGCGCCGAGCGCGTGACCTGCGCGTATGCGCGCCCACACACGCGTACCCGACACGTATCCCGGTTGGAATTGCGGCGCAATTCTGGTGTTGAGTGGCGGAATTGTTTCCTGTTGCAGGATGCGACGGGAAACCGCGGCGTGAGCCGCGAGGAGGTGAGCAGCTTGTGAGGTGAGGGGCTCGTGCGGAGTGGTTATCGTGACCAGTCTGGCTCGTCGGCCACCCGGCGCAAGGCGGGTTGAGCTGCGATGCGTTGGGGTGCAAGGGGGTCAGTGGGGGGTCATCTTTCAGACGACGTGTCGTCGACGTCCAGGATGACGGTCCGGATGACGCCCGACCGACACCGGGGTTGGCGGGTACATCTGCCTCGACAGGGATGTCGTTGCCCGGGGCGTTCTGCGCGGGATGTGTGGCCGCGGCGATAAGGCGGAATGTCCTCGCGCGCCTCATGTGCGTCGGCCGCTGCGGTCCGGAAATGTGGTGGCGCCGACGAAAAGCGGTGTTGTTCATGGTGCGCGCCTAATGTGCTGAAGGTAGGTATTTCGGTTGGTGGGCTGGACCGCAGTGGAGCACAACTCTAGGTAGAGCGGAAGCAGTGGAGTTATCGCTGCGGGATAGGCGCCTTATCGAGCAGTGCGGTTGTGTCGGGATCGGGTTCGAGGTCGATCTCGCGTAGGGCGGTGTGCAGGCGCCGGTAGGTGGCGTGGGCGGCATCCAGGCGGCCGAGGTCGCGTTGCAGGGCAATGGTTCTGCGGTAGAGCGCTTCGGTGTAGGGGTCCCAGGTGAGGGCGACGGCGAGCGCGTCGAGCGCCTCGTCGGGATTGTCGTCGCGAACCGTGGTGGCCAGCGCGACGAGGGCGTCGACGGCGTGGCTGCGCCAGTGCTCAGCCACCGGTTCGGCCCACGCATACGGCGCGCCCTGCAGCGGCGCTCCGGCCCGGCACACACGAACGACGCGGCGCAGGGCGTCCAGCCGGGCGTCCGGGTCGGTGGTGGTACGCGCGCGGTTGAGGCTGGCTTCCAGCGTCCACACGTCGGCGGTGATGACCTTCGGGTCGAGGCGGTAGCGGCCGGACTCGGCGAGCACGAACACCGCGTCGTCGGCGCCGGTGGCGGTGCGCAGGGCGGAGCGGGCGTAGGAGATGGCCTCGTGCAGCCGTGCGGCGGGCTGGTCGGGCAGGACGGCCTCGCGCAGCGTGTCGGCGGTGGTGCCGTGCTGGTGGGCGGTGAGGTAGGCCAGGACTTCCCGGGAGCGGGCCCGCAGCCCGCGGACGTGGCTGCCGCGAGCGTCTACCCGCACCCCACCAAGCAGCCGCACCACCACAGCCGCTTCCTCCTCCCCCACCGTCGTGGCCGGCACGTTGTTCCGCGGGGCGTGGGCAGCGGCGGTGTCGACGCCGCGGTCGCCGGCCGTCGCTTGGCCGCCTGGGGAGGTGTCGTCGTGCGGCTGGCGGGGTGCGAGTGTGCGGGCGGCGGCGAGCAGGTGCCAGATCTCGTCCGCTTCGGCGGGGGTGAGGGTTTCGGCGCGTGCTCCGGCCATCGCGTCGGTGCCGGGGCCGTGCGCGGCGGTGATGACGCCCTCGAGGTCGAGGGTCAGCTGCGTGACGTCGCCGACATCGTCACGGTAGTCCTCGCCCAGCAGGAGCAGGGCGTGGATGCCGACGGCGCGGCTTTGCTCGAGCAGCGGGGCCCATTCCCGCCGACACCGCGACGACGGGCGGGCCACCACCAGCAACAGCGGTACCGGCTCCGTGCTCTCGCCGAGGCGCTCCTGGCGGCGATCGTCGCTTGGGCCGTGGTCGTGGTGGAGGTCGGCGTCGAGCTGGTCGTCGGCGCGCAGCCGAGTGCGTCGGGCGAGTTCGGTGTGCAGCCGCGCGAGCGCCGCCGTCTCTGTAGGAGCCGCGTCTACCCCGGGGGCCCGGTGCAGCGCGGTATCTCCGCTCTGTCCGACGATGAGGTCGGCGGTGGCGGGGTCGGCCAGCAGTGCCTCGGCCGGATAGCGCGCGTCGACGGCGAGCACGGTGGCGAGCACGGCGCGGGCCGCGGCCGGCGCGCCGGGTCCGGCCAAGGCGAGCCCCGCCGTGGCCGCCAGATCCAGGGTGCGCGTATCGCCGCCGGCGTGGGCGGTCAGGAGCGGCGCGGGCGGTGGCCAGATCCGTGGCCGCACACCCACGCCCGCGGGTGCAGGTCCCTCGCCATCGGCGGCGCTGCGGGCGCGTACCGGTTCGGCCGCGTCGCTTTCGGATTCGGCATGGCGGGTGTAGGCGGCCTGGTTGAGTGCCGCCACAACGGGCCCCGGCTGGGGAACCTCGGCTCCCGCGGAACCCGGAGTCCGGCGCGACGGTGTGAGGTGGCCGGTGGGGGTGCGGTGGGCGCGACGGCGGCAGCGCGCCACGGTCAGCAGGATCGCCACGCTCACGGCGAGTCCCAGGCCGACCAGTCCACCACCGGGCAACCACACCGCCGTGTCCGAAGTGGTGTGATTGCCGTGCTCGTGCGCAGGTTCTGGTGCGCGAGGCGGGGGCGGTGACGGCGCGCTGCTGCGCGCCGGGGCGGGTACCGAGCCCGGCGGAGGCGGCGGCGGGCCGTCGGCGGGCGGCGGGGTGGGCAGGTGCAGGTGCCAGCCGGGCAGCAGCAGGTCGGGATCGCGCAGGGCGCGGCCGTCGGGTTGGGTGCGCCCGACGTTGCAGACAAACAGGTCGTGCCACCGCTGTGCGTCGTCGAGTTCGCGTGCGGCGATGGCGGTGAGCGTGTCGCCCGGCGCGACGATCACCGTCCGCCCGGTCGCCGCGACGGGCGCGGGGCGAGGGAGGTTGTGGGCCCCGGGTGGGAGCAGCAGCACCCACCCGGGGTGTAGCTCGTCGGCGCCGTGCGCGAGGCGGTTCGGGTTGAGCTGGACGATGTCGTGGTAGCGGGTGCCCGCGCCCAGGTGCCGTTCGGCTAGCCCCCACAAGGTGTCGCCGTGCACCACCGTGTACGGCACGGCGTCCTCGTGCCGCGCCGCGGGAGCCACCGAAGCGCTCTCGGTACGGTTCGCGATCTGAGCGGTGTCCGCTGCGGTCGACGGCGTCGTGGTCGATTTCTGGGGCCAGGGTGGTGCGGTCGCCGCGACCGGGGCGGCGGGGGCGCCGGTGGCGGAGGCGGTGCCGACGGAAGTGGCTACGAGGATGGCGGCGACGAGTCCGGCGATCCAGCGGCCGCCCGGGACCCGGGCCAGCACGCCCCGCGCGGCGCGGACCCCGTGCCCCATCTGGCGAACGAACTCGGTGATCACGGAGAGGGTCAGCAGCCCCCAGCCTGCCCAGGCCACGGCGATCATCAGGTCGGCGACGAGGTCGCCGGTGAGCCAGGCCCACCGCAGCGCATTCCAGATCCGCTCGGGCCACTGGCTGATCGGCACCTGTTCCGGCCACCGATCCGGGAGCAGCCGGGCGGGCGTGGCGCCGAGGGCGAGCAGCACGCACGGGACGCCGGCAAGGAAGGCGCCCAGGGCCAGCGCGGCGAGCCCGCCGCGGAGCCGCTGCGCGGTGCGGGAGGTCATGGGATGCCGCCGGTGCGGGTGCCGATGCCGAGTTCGGCCAGTGCGGTGCCGGTGGCCTGCGGGCTCGCGCCCAGCAAGCCGACGGTGGTGGGCTCGGTGACCGTGACGGTCACCCGGACCGCGCGGGGCCCGGTGATGGTGACCTGGCCGGGATGTCCGGTGCGGGCGAGGTAGTCGGTCGCGGCGCGGGCAGCGGTAGCGGTGTCGATACCGACGTTATGGCTGCGGGTGTCGACGGCGGTGTTGGCGGCGCGGGCGGCCTCGGCCGCGAGGGCGTCGGCGCGGGCGATCGCCCGCGTCCGCGCAGAACCGTCCACCACCAGCGCCAGCACGAGCAGCAGCGCGAACGCGAGGACGGCGACCAGGATGGTGACCGACCCGGCATCCCGCGGATTCCCTGTCCTGGTCATGGGATGCCCCGGTACGGGTCGGTGGGGCTGGTGAAGACGCTGGTCAAGGTGCGGGTCCCGCCCGGCACCGGCAACGCCAGATCCGTGAGCGGAACCTGGCACGTCACGCTCGCCCGCACCTGCCCCACCCGGCCGACGGCAAGGCCGTCTGCGGTGATCGTCACGCTGGATCCGTGGCAGGTGAGGCCCTCGCGTACCAAGCGTTCCCGCGCGACCGTGGTCCCGGCCTGCTGCGCGGCAGCGGGGCCGCGGGCCAGCGAGGCGGCGCGAGCGGCGGCCGTGGCGGCGTTATCGAGCGCCTGCTGCGCCGCGGAAGCCCGCGCACCGGCAATGATCAGCAGACCGAGGAAGAGCAGCGCGGGCACCAGAATCGCGGCTTCGACGCTCACCGAACCCGCGTCGCACTGGCGCCAGGCTCGAGCGTCGGGTCGACGCCGGGCGCGGGGGTTCATGAGCCAGCTCCGCTGGGGAGGGTGAAGCGTTCCTTGACCGTGCGGGCGCTCGCGTCGACCCGGATGTCCCAGCCCGGAATCGGCAGCAGGCGCGGCGCGGCGCCGGTGACCGTCACCTGGACGGTGTCGGCCGTGACTACCGCGTGCACGGCAGGGCCGGTGAGGACGCCCTGTCCGGCGCGCGAGGTGAAGGAGCGGGCCGCGTCGGCGGCCGCGGCGGTGGTGGCCGTGACCGGGCGGCCGGCGTCGGCTCCGGCCTGCGCGGCTTGGGCGGCGATGGTGTGTGCGTGCCACCACAGGCCGCCCTGCACGATCACCAGGATCAGCAGCAAGACCACGGGGAACAGCACAGCCAATCCCACCGACTCCGACCCGCGGTCACCGCCCAGCCGGGCAATGAGAGACCCGCGTAGCCGTGTCCACACAGGACGAATGGTGGCGAGTTCGGAGTGGCTGGTCATCACGTCGCCTCCGCAGGAATCCGCGGGACGTCGGATGCCGTGCCGTTGTGGTCACCGCGTTCGTCGCGCGACGCCGATGAGTCCCCGGTTCCCAGTGCCCGCGCCACCGACGATGATGGGCTCGCCGGGGTTTTCGTCCCAGCCGAGCCGCTTGCAGGTTTTTTTCGTTTGGTGCGCTGGGGTTTGCGGCCGTTGAACCATCGGGTGAGATCGGGAGCGGGGACATCGGTGAACCGCGCCAGCTCGGCGATGTCCATCACCGCGGTGGCTTCGGCGAGCACGTCGCCGAGTTCCTGCTCGACCTCGCGCAGGTGGGCAGCGATCGCGGCCCGCTGCTGCGCGAGGTCACCGACCCGGGTCGCCAGGGCAGCGCGTTGCGCGCTGCGGGACCGGTCGTGCTCGGCGACGCGGCGTTCGATCTCCTCAGCAGTCGGCATCATCGTGTCCTTCTCTCCGTGACGAGTTACGTGGCGCGGTGGCAGGCGAACGGCATGAGCCCGACGGCGGCGTACCGGTCGTTGCGCGAGCGTTCCCAGGGGAAGGATCGGGCGTTGGTGAGGTCGCGCGCCGCAGTGACGCAGGCGAACGTCGTCTGCAGCAGCGCCTCGCTCCCGACGATCAGGTCCTTGCCGGCGACTCCGGCCAGCGTGGCGAGTTCGCGGTCGACCCGGTCGCGCAGGTCGGCGTCGCGCAGTTTCCGGCTCCACTCCCGAGTCAGCACGACACATCCGGTCAGCTGCTCGGCCACAGCGGTCAGCCGGTGATCGATCCCCGCGATCGCCTCCTCCAGCGTCTCCGCGAGCCCACCGTAGCCGGGCTCGGCGGCAAGCTGGTCGGCCAGGGCGCGGGTGGTGCGGGTGGTCTCCAGGCTGGACAGTGTCTGCCAGGCCAGCCGATGCGCCGAACGCGGAAGGTCCGGGTCCAGCCATCCACGGGCTGGGGTGGTGTGCAGGTCCGCAACCGCCTCCAACACCCGCACCGCGATCCTCCCCGTGGCCGGACCCATGTCGGTAAAATCCTTGGTGCGGAAGAAGAATTCGCCCGGAGTGCTCTCCAGGCGACAAGGTCCGCCGGCGTGCTGGTGGTCGGTGGCGCAATAGCCGAGATTGACCACGCCGACCACAACGCCGCCGCACAAGACAATCGCGCCGAGCACGATGAACGTGACAATGAGGACGGTGTCACCAGCGGCGAAACCGAGGATCAGCACGAGCACGCCGCAGAGTCCCGCGTGGACCACACTGCGGGAGCAGAACGCCCGCACCCGTTCCCGGCGCCAGCGGCCTCGGGGCAGGTCAGGGTTCCACAGCATCATGTCCGGCCCCTCGGCAAACTCACCCACCGTCACCGGCGGCTGTTTATCGTTGTGTGTCATGGTGTTCTCCGCGCGCCCACGCGTCCGCGACGTCATTTGATCTGCGCCTGATGGCTCTCCACCGCCGCACGAATAGCGATCATCAGCCCGATCGCCACGGCCGCACTGACGGCGGCGGTGATGGCCTTCTCCACCGATTCCGACCCACGATCACCCGAGGCACGCATCCGCGCCCACCGGCTCTCCACGCCCGCAACCAACGTCATCGCCAGCCCGGTCACCACCAGCACGAGCCAGTCGTTTCCCTGTCGTACTCCGGAGAGCACGCGGTTGATGGTCTTCGACATCGATGATCAACTCCTTCACAATCAGGTCCGAGACCTGGTGTCCCGCAACGGTTTCTGTCCCCCTGTGGATTCAGTCAGGTGCTTCCGGTGAGGATGCGGATGAAGGCGGGGTAGATGGCCAGTAGGAGGAATGCGACCAGCAGCAGCGACACCGGCAGTGCGAGACGTTGGGAGCGCCTGTTGGCGTCAGCCCGGTCCGCGGCAAGGGCGGCGGAACGGAGCGAGCTGGCTTTGGTGATCAGGGTGGTGTAGATGGCGGCGCCGTCGGCGGCGGTGGCGAGAATGTCGGCCAGGTCGGCCAGGTCCACCACGCCCATCCGCTGTCCCAGTCGTGCCAGGGCGTCCCAGGGTGTGTGTCCGGCGCGCATGGCGCGGCTGAGGGTGCGGTTGATCCGGGCGAACACCCACGAGTCGCCGACCGCGGCGGCTTCGGCGAGTGCTTGGCTGGGGGCGCGACCGGTGGCGCGTTCCTGGGCGACCAGGTCGAGGTAGGCGGCGGTGGCGCGGCGGAACTGCTCCCGTGCCCTGGCTGCGTCCTCGGCCACGGCCAGTATCGGAACCGCCGACCCGGCCGCCGCCGCACCCAGCACCACCAACACCACCACGGTGCTGGGCAGGCTGATCCCGCCTGCCCACGCCACCCCGGCCAGCGCGCCCGCGGCGGCACTGGCTCTCGCGGCCCAAGCGAGGCGGCGGGCGACATACCGTTGCGCGGTGTCCTCGAGGACGTCGAGGTCGGCGGTGGGGATGCCCCACCAGCGGTTCGACGAGCGTGCCGAATACCCGGCCACCCGCTGCACACCGCCCGCCCATCGGCTCCGCGCCGGGGCGCCGTTGGCGTGGCGGGTGGTGCGCTCGTCCAGCTCGGCCACCGCGGCGGCGACATTGACCGGAGCCGCCGGGAGCAGCGCGGCAAGCACACACACGCCGACGATTCCCGCGATCCCGCCCAGGACGGCGGCGACGATGCCGGGGCTCATCGCGTCACCGCCTCGCTGTCGCGGGAGACGACGGCCAATGACCGCGCCGGTTTCGGGACACCGACGGGGATCCGTGAGGCCGTGCCCAGCAGCCGGGCGGGGCGGCGGACGCGGATCAGGGTGTGCATCCACCATCCGGCCGCGGCGAGCAGGTCGCCGATCCCGGCCAGCACGCACTGGCCGAGCAGCCCATTGAAGGGGGTGAGGAAGTCGCGGGCGAAGACCGCCATCCCGGTCAGCATGACGACGGTGATGCCGAGGATGGCGCGGACGTCGGTGCGGGGTTTCGCCCGGTCGGCTTCGACGTCACGGCGCGCCACCACTTCCCGTTCCAGGGCGGTGGCTTTGGCGTCGAGGATGTCCACCAGGCCACGTCCTCCGGCGCGAGCCCGCAGGATCAGGGCGAGCACGACTTCGTCGGCGGCCTCATCGGCGACGTCGTCGGCGAAGGCGCGCAGCGCGGGTTCCAGGCCACGGGTGCGCAGCCGCACCGCCAAGGTTCCGATCTCGGACGCGAGGGCGGTGGGGGCGGTGCGGGCCGAACTGGTGATCGCCTGCTCCAACCCACCCGCGCCCGACGCCAGCAGGTCGGCCAGGCGCCGCGTCCAGCTCGCCAGCGCATCCAACCGCGCGATCAGACGGCGGGTGTCCTGCCCGCGCACCAACATCGGCACCGTGATCGTCCCGGCGGCGGCGAGGATCGCCGCGACCGGCCAGCCAGTCCCCCACCACACCACCACACCCACCAGCACCGCGATCACCGCCCGCCGCCGCGGAACCCGCGCGAGCCGCTGCCACCACCCAAGCGCTCGGCGCGACGCAGCGCCGCGGTCAGACTTCTGGGGCGGGGACAGGAAAGCGGCGAGCACACAGGCAACGGCCAGGACCGCGGCCACGCCGAGCAGACCCGCCACGACGCTCGTCATCGCGCACCCCCCTCCGGGAAACCGGTCGACAGCCAGGAGCTTGCCTCGGCGGTGTCGAGCTGGCTGCGGTCGAAGCCGTGCCGCTCCACCCGGTCCAGCAGGTCGCGGCTGGGGGCGTAGGCCGGGACCGCGCGGCCGTCGGTCGGGCGGGGCGCGAAGATCCGGGTGGTATCTGGGCGGCCGGAGTCGCCGACCGGGCCGACCTCGATCACCTCCGTCACGTACCGCTCCCGCCGCCCGCGCAGGCGGCTGTCGTGGTGGTGGTCGGTGCGGGCGACGTGCACGACCAGATCGAGCGCCGCCGCGGTCCACTGGTGAGCGGCCTCGATCGCCAGCGGCGGGTCAGCCAGTTGCCCGAGCGCGGCAATCCGGTCGAACACCGCCACACCGGAGGTGGCGTGCAGGGTGCACATCCCACCCGCGGCGCCGTTGCCCAGCGCGCGCAGCATCGCGGTCACTTCACCGGCCCGAACCTCCCCGACAATCACCCTGGACGGCGAATGCCGCAGCGTCTGCTTCAACAGATCGTCCAGGGTGATCTCGCCGACGCCCTCCGAATTGGCGGGACGGGCTTCCAGCGGGGTGACCAGCGGGCGGCCGGTCAGGTGCAGGCCGAGTTCGTACTCCTCCTCCACCGTCACCACATGCTCAGAGGCCGGGATCTCGCGGCACAGTGCACGCAGCAGCGTGGTTTTCCCGGCGGCCGGGCCACCGGAGACGACGATGTTGCAGCCCGCCCGCACCGCCGCACCAAGAAACGCCGCCAGCACCGGATCCACCGTGCCGTTCGCGACGAGCTCGGGCAGGCCGACGTCGACGAGGCGGTGGCGGCGGATCGCCACCCGCGGCCGATCCGAGACCTCCATCACCGCCGCCACCCGCGCCCCCAACGGACCACCCGCCGGAATCCGCAGATTCCCCAACGGGCGTCCGGCGTTGAATTCGCGGCTGGTTTGGCCTTGACGGGCGAACATCGCCGCGAGCATCTCCACCAACTCCGCGTCGGTGTCCGCGACCGGATGCGGCCAGCGCTCGAGGCTGCCATCGGCCAGCTCCAGCAGGATCTGGTCACAGCCGTGCACGTGGATGTTCTCCACATCCTCCCGCTCCAGCAACTCCTCCAGCACGCCGAGCCCGGACAGCGCCGCCACCACCGCCCGCACCAGCCGCCGCTCGGCCTCCATCGGCAACGGTGGCTGCCCGGCGGCGGCGCGGCGCTGCACCCACGCCGCCACGTCCTCGGCGGCGAAGGCGCGCATCCGCGCCTGCTGCTCCTCCCCCGACAACGGCGTGGCCAGGTGGGTGTCCCCGGCGGCGACGCGTTCCAGCCGCGCGGCGACCGACTCGCGGATCGCCCGGACCACCTGCGGATCCGGTGCCCCGCCCGCACCTTCCTCCGGCGGCGGTGCGGTCGAGCCGGTGCGCGGAAGAGAACGCAGGATCGGACGCGGATACGCCGATGCTGTGGACGGGGAACCGTTGTGCGGCGCGGTCATCGTGTCCCTCCGGTGAGCAGGCCCGCCGACGGGCGCGCGGTGGCCGAGGCATGCAACTCGGCGGGGGTGTAGTGGTGGTAGGTGCCGTGCAGGCGCCGCGCTGCACGTCGCAGCCCGCGCAGCAACGGCGACCGGCGCGGAAGGACGCCGCCGTCGAGGCCGTCGGAGAACACCGCTGCCGCCCGCGCATCCGCGGCCACCTCCACCGCGATCTCCGCGCCGAGCGCGGCCCGCATCTCCCGGCTGCCCGCCGTCGTGGTGGCGCACACCGCCAGCCCGATCCGCTGCGGCACGATCCGCTCCGCGAGCGCGGCCAGCACCGGGCGCGCGGCCAGCACATGGCGGGGTGTCGGCCGCACCGCCACCAGCACCAGATCCGCGGCCAGCAGCAACGGCCACGGCGTCACTGCACTGAACCGGCCGACATCGACCACCGTGTCCGCTGGACACCCCGTCGTGGTTTTGAACGCGGCCAGCGCCACGGTCAGCCGGGTCCAGCCCGTGTGACCGACGGCGGTGTGCTGGCCCGGGGCGTTCAACCCGGCCAGCAGGCCGACATGCCGGGCCACCGGCACCGTCTGAATATGCTCGACCAGCGTGGCGGGATCGCCTGCTGGGGCGTGCCGGGTTGTCGTGGCGTACGACAACACACCGACCTCCGGCCGGAGGCTGCCGTCCACCAGCCACTGGCCCAGCCAGCCCGCCGCAAGATCACCCCCGGCCGGGTCGCAATCGGCCAGCACCACAGGCGCGGGCCAGGCCGCCGCCAACGCCGCCGCCGTCGTCGTCGCACCCGGCGCGCCTTTCCCCGAGACGAGCGTGATCATCGCCAACATCCTCACCGCCTTTCCTTGCAGGAGTTGCCTGCTATGCGCCGGGGCCGAGCTGCACCAGCACGATCTGACCCGCCGCCGCACTGCTCGCCGCCTGCGCAGCGTCAGCACCGACCACGACGTCGACCGTGACCGCGCCAGTCGAATCCGGTAGGCCGACACCGAGCACCCGCGCCCGAAACGACCCAGCAGCACTCGCCGGAGCGGAACCCACGTCGGTTCCAGCCCCTCCGGCGACCGGGGTGACCTGCACCAGGTCACTAGGGGAAAGCCCGCGAGCGGGCAGATGGCCCGGTTTCACCGGCAACCCGACCAACCGCTCGCCCGGCCCCGGCACCGGCTGCACAGACAGCTGGCCGCGCGTGAGCACGCTGCCCGCAGGCAGCATCGAACGCGCGACCTTGCCGACCACCTCGGCCCGCTCAGTCGCGGGGACGGACGCCACCCGCGGATCCGGAACCGCTTTCGCGACACCGAGAACACCGTCGCTGATCGACTGGCCCCAGCCGACATCCCGAGTCACCACCACAACCTCGACCCGCTCGTCCTGCCCCGCGATCAGCACGTAGTTGCCGAAGCCGACCACCGCGGCCAGCACCGCCGCCACCGCCAGCAGCCACCACCGACGCCGACGCGGCACCCGCGGACCACCCGACTCCTCAGCCGACTCAGCGGCCGACGGATCCTCGCCGCGTGACCGCGGCGGCCGGGAAAAAGACACAGCACTACCCACGGGGCAACTCCTTACCCATTCCAGAAAGCGAATTCGCTATATCCACACCCGACGACGAAAACTCGACGGAATGCAGTTGTGAAAACCTCCGTGCGCGTTAGTTCGCGCGCAACGCCTGCACCTCCGCGACCGCGAACGTCGCCGACGCCCGCGACATCATCTGCGGAAACTCACCACCCACCGGAGCGGTTCCATCCGAGCCGATCCAGCTGACCGACCACCGGATCGCCCACTCTGCCCTCACCTGATCATTCGGCTGCCCGTACGAGGATCGCGTGTAGACGGTCCCGCAATCGGGACTCGCGGCATGCAGGCCGTACGAACGGTCATACGGCGTGCCCGGACCGGAACACGACATCGAGCCGCCCATGCCGGAGGTGAACATCATGCCCACCGGGGTCGCAGTCACCACGGCCCACACCGGGCCGACCTGCACCCGCCGCACCGCCGGTGTCCACACACCACGGTCGGTCCATATCCAGGTGTTCTCCCCGACGATCGTGGCATCCCGACCATCCGGCAATCGCACATCCGGCGAATGCCGCGGCACGGGCAACGGCAACCGCAACTGCTCAAACGCCTCCGCCGCCAACTCCGCCGGAGTCGGCAACGGCGGTGGCGCAGGAACAGCCGCAGGCCCGGCGTCAGTCGAAGTCGGTGGCAGACAACGCAACCCGAACGCACTACCACCCGGATGCCCAGCACCAGGCACACCACCAGCCCCGAACCCACCGAGGAAACATCCAGGAGGAATCCCGCTCGGCGAATCCGCAATACCGCCCGAACCAGCACCAACCTGCCTATCCTGACCAGCACCACCCGACCGAGGTCCCGGACCACCTGGCCGGACAGGAGCTTGGCCACGCTGTTCCAGCGCTCGCATATCCACACCTGGGCGAGTGTTCTGACCGTACGGGTCAACCGGTGTGACGATCACCTGGCCGTCATCGCCAGCCTCCTGCGCGACGGCGGGAGCCGGGAAGACCGCGAGCAAGCCACCGGCAGCGGCCAAGCAGACCGGGAAGACCTCGAATGGGCGAGCGCGACACATCAGCATGCACCCCTGGGAAAGTCGAGCTGGGAGACTTTCCACTGTCCGTCCGCCGGGTCCCGAGCCAACGTCGCGTGCACTGGCATTCGAGACACACCAACGGTTTTCGGTTTGCCCGTGTTGGCATCCGCCTGTCCTGCGTGTGAGGCGTCCTGGCAATCCACAACCTTCGCCGTGGCGCCGGCAACCTCGACCGAGGAGATCCGCACCGTCACATCTCCATAGGTGGTCAGTCCCAGCCCCTTGTTGCGGTGCATCGCCTCCAACGTCGTGGACAACTGCGGCTCCACAGCGATTGCGGCCATTGCGTCGTGCCACGTGTTCTCCGGCTTGTGCGGCGTCTGCGCGGAACGCGGCCAGTACTGCGTATATGCAGACTCGATCGCCTTGCGCTCATCCTGCTTGGACGCGCTCGGTACCGAGTGCGCCTGCGACGGAGCCGAGAGGTTGGGCGACGAAGTCGGCGCCGGGGCATCCTTACCGCTACAACCCGCCAGCAGTACTGGTGTCAGAGCCGTGACCGACAGAGCAACGAGCTGCGGCCAACGACGGGTTCCGACGATCATCACGAATTCCTCCCCTGTCCCCTTCGGCTGTGGCGTCCACGCCAGCCGCGGCAAACTGGCCCTGGCTGATTGCCCGGCTACGCGAACAGCATGCTCGCCAACGCGCCCGCCAGCAGGGACGGCCCGGCAGGAAACCGCGAATTCATGCGCCTGGAGCACATCACAACCACGAATGCGACCATAGCGGTGAGGCCGCTGGCTATCAGCAGTCCGCGCAGCAGCGCTTCCCAACCGCCCCAGCCCAGGTATAGCGCGAGCGCGCCGTACAAGGCGGTATCTCCGCCCCCGGTGTGCTCCGGCGCGCAGACTTGCGCCAGCAGCGCCAGCACCAGCACGACGGCCGACGCACCATAGGCAAAGGCAAGCTGCGTCCAGCGCTCGTCGACCGCCGCAGTGCCGAACAACACCGCGGCGCCGCCACCCGCGAAGGCTGCTGTGAGTGCGAAAGGAAGACGTCGGCAGCGCAGGTCCACGAGTGCGAGGCTGAGCCCCAATGCACACACCCAGCACCACGCCAGCAGCACCAGCGTCGCACCGAATCGTGTCCACCCGAGCACCCACAATGTCGCGGTCAGGACCGAGATCATTGCGGTGGTGATGCGACGTGGCCAGCCGAAATCCAGTAGTGGCACGCCGGCTGCCCGTTCTGTGACCTGAACTACCACAGGTCCTGCCAGCAGCCCTGCTGTTCCAGTCATCCACGCCGGAAGCGAGTCCACGAGCACCTCCCCGGTCGCAATGAAGCGGCGTGCGACGTCGAAGAAATCCGTACGCACTGATCACCGCTGGCCCAGCGCGACCTACGACGATCCCGATTACTGGAGCCTTTCCTTTCACGAAACGTGACATTTCCTCACCTCCCGACACTTGCACCTGCGGAGTTCGGTTCCGTGATCCCCCACTGTGGACCGCCGCAAGCCCTCGCAGGAGGCGAGAATTTGCACAAAATCGGCTCGAGACACCGCGAATTTTGTGCACATTTTGTGCAAATACGAGAAGGTCTCACCTCTACTCAACAGTAGAGGACGCTACGCACACGAGTGGCCACAGCACAGGTCGTTGATGTCCAGCCCTAGCGTGACGCGTCGTCACCCGGCCGACGACCAGGTTCGTAGCCCGCGACGGCGCCCGGTCAACCTGCGCTCCCGCGTCCGATGTCGTAGCACTTCAGCAATTCGGGTCGACATGGTCCGTCCTCCTTCGCCCAGCCGCTTCCAACGAGTTCTCACGGTCTCCCGTCTCCTGCAGCCGGTGCGCGGTGACGGGCCGATGTCGAAATTCTGGTTCCGCTCGGTCGGCCAGTCACCGCGCTACTCCCGCTCCCGGAGCCGGTTGCCCGGGCAGGACCGGTGTAGCTCGCGAACCCCTGCTAAGCGCAACGTAATCACCGACTAAGGCCCGGCTCAGCAGACGTTTCTTCACCCGTTCAGGCGAACCACTACGCCGCAGCGGCACCAGATACCGCTCTTCGGGCCTACGGAAACAGTTGACGCGTGGTAGGCAACGTAGGTGACCGACTGGGATGACGTGCCGTACCGGCAGAGCCTGCACGAAGCGATGGCGATCCTGAACGGTCAGTGGACCATCGCGGTCATCTCGACGCTCGTCTTCGGCGAACGAACGTTCTCCGATATCCAGAGCGAGGTGAACGAGACCGAGGCTCGGCTCGGCTGGACCTCGCATCCTCGGCCGCTCAGCGACCGGGTATTGACCGACACGCTCCGACGCTTGCAACGGAACGGACTGATCGAGCGCCGCGCGGAGGAGGGCGGGAAGTTCGCCGCGGTGTGGTACCAGCTCACAGGTGACGGACGAGCACTCCTGCGCGCCCTGCACCCGTTGGCGACCTGGGCGCAGCATCACCGCGAAATCGTCGCCGAGCCCGAGCCGCGATGAGCCTCACAGCACCTCGATGACGCGGGCTTGGTTTCGACCAGCGTCCTTCGCACCATATAAGGCATTATCGGCGGCGAGCAGGAGATCATCGAGGGACATTCCCGTCGCCGGGAAGTAGGCCGAGCCGACCGACACAGTCAGGTTGAACGTAGCACGGGCGCTTTCCGAAACGACCGGAGTTCCGGCGATGCGTTCCCGGACTCGGTTTGCCACGGTCAGAACGTCGTCGACGGAGGTGCAGCCGGGGAGGACGACCACGAACTCTTCGCCGCCAAACCGGCCGCACAGGTCGTTGCTCCGCACGACTGCCCGCAACGTCTCTCCGACGACTCGCAGTGCTTCGTCCCCCGCGAGATGTCCGTAGACGTTGTTCACCTTGCGGAAGTGGTCGATGTCGATCATGAGGATGGCCAAGGTCGTACCGTGCCGACAAGCACGTTCGAGTTCAGCTTGCGCGATCGCGCGCCAGCTCGCCGCGTTCAGCAAGCTCGTTTTCGAGTCGGTGGTCGCGGCGTACTCGAACTGCCGGATCAACGCGGAGCGGTGCAGAGCGTAGAGCGGTAGCAGCATGAGAAGGGCAAGCCACGGGTGCCAGGCCAGAAGCAGTGCGGTCGCGGCGCCGAGGCACAGCGTCGCGAGTTCCAGGATGTTCTCGTTCAACCGTCCGAGGAGTCGGCGCGCCGTCCGGTCGGCTCCGGCCAGCGCGATCGTGATGGCCGCGATCGTCGAGTTGACGACGTAGTAGAGCGCGATGATCATCAGGACGCCCGCTGCTCCCAGAACGCCGTGCTCCAGGGCACCGGAAACGATGTCCAGTTCGCGTACCGCCCAGGCCGCGGCCTGGGTCGACACGATGACGTTGGAAACGTTGAAGACCGTGCGCGACACGTAGAGCCCCGGCACGCCGCGCCAGCAGCGCACCCACAGGTGCGCATACAACACGACGGCCACCACCGCGGCGAGCGCAGGCGGAAGAACAAGAGCGCCGGCCAGGGTCCATACCGAAGAGAAGTTGACGTGGGGCGTGTCGCTGAACCTGCGCCGACGTCGCTCGACTTCGTTCGCCATCTCGGCGGCGAGCACGCCGAGACCGATCACGACCACGCATTCGACAAGATCACTTCCCGTAGCCGGCACCAGGACGGCACCGAACGCCACGGCGGCGAGTGCAAGAAGCTCGACGAACACCACGAACGCCCGGGCGTAAACGGAGTGTGACCAGACTGACCAACCTGCGTTACCGCGGCGCCGCTCAGAATGTGCCTTCGCTGATGATCCCTGCATACTGATCTCGCTTCCGTTCCCACGGGAGGGCCCGGCCCTCACGGTGCGGCCTCCGGGCCGCCGGGCCCTCCTACAGCCGGCTGTCCCGGGAGGGGGTCACCATGCGTAACAAGGACGTCTGATCGCTCTCGATCCACTCGATTCACCGGGCAAGGCTCGTCTTCGGCAGCCCGCGGCTGCCGAGGGCGGGTTTCCCGCCACACGATCCCCGCCCCGGCCGCCAGCACTGACGCCAGCGCACCCGAGACCGCGACCGTGGCCACTGGCCCTAGCTGATCGGCGACGACGCCGGCGCCGGTGATCGCTACACCCTGCGAGCTGTAGACGCAGGTGCTGAACTTGCCCATCACCGCGCCCCGGCGCGAATCCGGAACGACGGCGACGATCACGGCCTGGAGTCGGATGAGATACACCGTCGACAAGGCGCCGCAGATCGCCCAGAGCACCGCTGCCCACACCAGCCCCGGCAGAAACACGCACAGAACCAAAGGAAGCCCGGACGCGATAGCGGGGATGATCACCGACCGGGCCGTCGGATCGGCGCTCCCGCGGCTGGCCCACCATCCGCCGACGACACTGCCGACCGGGTCGGCGGCCATCAGCACGCCGACCGCGAACGACGCCGCTCCCACCGTGCCCGCAAACGGAGCCGCGAGCCCCTCCGGCACGACCAAGAGACCGATGAGCGAGGCGAGGATGAACACGGCAACGAGCCGCCGGTCAAACACACAGGCCTGCCCAGGCTCACGGATCTCGTCGGCTTGGCGGCGTCGAGCGGCAGGACGTGCGTGGACGAACAGGGCGATCACCAGCGCGCTGATCAGGAACGTGCCACCGTTGAACACGAGGGCGCCGGACGCGCCGATCGCGGTGACCAGGATGCCGCCCAGGCCGAACCCGATCACCTGCGCGGTCTGCGTGCTGATCTGCCGGAGTCCGAGCCCGGCCTGGTAGTGACCTTCCGGCAGGACGTCGGGCAGCAGCGACAGCTGCGCGGCCTTGAACGGCGCACCCGCCAAGGTCAGCGCGCCAACCAGGCACCAGAGAGCAGGCAGCGGGAGGCCGGGGATCGCCATCACCAGCGCGAGGCATCCGCGGACGACGTCGGTCACCACGATGACCGCGCGCCGCGGGAACCGGTCCGCGAGACCGGAGAGCAGGAACCCACCGATGAACGCCGGCGCGAACGTCAACGCATAGGTCAGTGCCGTGAGTGAGGCCGAGTTCGTCCGGCCATAGACCACGAGCGCAAGAGCGACTCGGGCGAGCTGATCACCGGCCACCGAGAGCGTCTCGGCCAGCCACATCGCGCGGAACTCCGCACTCGCCAGCGCCGCTGCGAAGGCCCCCCGTCCGGCAACAGCCATAGGTCCGTCCCCTCCCCGGCGTACCCAAGCTCGACCGGCAGCCCCCCGCCCTCGAACCTGGACCAACCAAAATATGCCCGGAGCGTGCCCGAACCGATACCATCCGCAACTTTTCACTCGGAAGCATCAGATCGACTACCTACTGCAACTGTAGACGCACTTCTCCACGACGGGTAGCCGTACAACTACTCAACTTGTCTCGGGAGTTGTTCGCGTTGTCCGCAGAATGACCGAGCCGACGTTCGATTGCCAGCGGCACGCACCGAACTGCGGCAACCGACATCGAGCAGGACCAGTTCTCGAACGCTCAGGCCGCACCGAGCAGCGGGCAGCGCGCAGGACGTGTTCGTGGCAAGGGGCCGCTACGGCTGTGTCGATTTCGCCGACGCCCGTGTCGCGCGCCAGTGCAGCGAAGCTCGCCGCGCCGAGGCCAGGGCTATCCCTCGGCCCAGCTCAGGCGTCACCGGAGGCGCCACTGCTCTAGCCGTCACGCACGAACTCATCACCTGATCGGAGACTTGGTGTTTACGAAATGCCACAGCCACGATTGAGGTCATGCAGTCCCCCGACCCGGTAACCCCGACGGACAGAGATCCATTCGCCGAGTTCCGCCGCAACCTCGGCAGACTCATGTGCAAGTTCACTGCGGCGCGCCGTGACAGAGATGCCACCCACGCAACGCTGGACGTGCTGTCGTCACTTCAGCACGAAGACCACAACTGGACAATGGTGCATCTGGCAGTTGCGGTCGCCACCCTGGCACCGCGACAGGATTGCTCGGCCCTATGGGGAACAGGGAAGGAACACCAAGAGGAGTTCGACTCCTGATCGAGCCGGCAACGAGCGACGAGATGTTCCTTCTCCTCGGCTACCCGCGCGGATATTGTGGGCGTGTCCTGGTCGGCGAGCAGCGGCAGGCCGTACTGCGGCGTGTGATCCGGATCATCGCGAGTGTGTTCCCACCGAGCGGCCCGACCCGACGGAACGTACTCCTCTAACTCTGACCGATGGTGCGCTCGACGACAACGCACGAGCACAAGGGAGAGGACCGCGGCCCCGGCGAGCAGAGTCAGCCCGACGATCAAAACTCAGTCACCCGGCCAGCGGAGCGGGCACCTCATGTCCGCTCGACCCGTCGGAGTCCTGCTCGAGCTCCGTGATGGCTTCGACGATCCGAACGCGGGAAGGCCGTTCGTCCAGAGCATTGCGCGCAAGCCGATCCGCGAACGTCCGATATCGACGCACGTGCACTTGTTCAGCGAGATAGGCGTACAGATGGTCCTCACAGATCCCGACAACCGGCGCTCGGGTATGAAAACCGAAAAGCATGAACGGGCTCAGCAGCCCCGGCCGCCCGCCTGGGTCAGTCGGCATGATCCGCACCACGACCCGGCCGTCGTCCATTAAGGACAACAATTCGCGAAGCTGCTCACGGATCACACCAACGCCACCGACCCGGCGCACCAGAACTTCAGCGTTCAGGAAGAGAGTAATAGTTGCTCGGCTGTTCTCGAAAAAGACCGCGTCACGGCGTACGAGCCGCATCATTTGACACTGCCCCATCTCATCACCGGTTAAGATCCCGGAATCCAGTACTGACCGCGCGTAGTCAGGCGTCTGCACCAGATCCGGAAGCACCTGCGGAGCCCAGAGTACGACTGTGCTCGCGGTTCGCTCATACTCAAGCAATAATTCCGGGTACTCCACCGCACCTGGAACAACCCAGTTCGGTTCCTTCACGCGATGCGCCAGCTTTACCAGCCACCGGTACTCATCGCCGGACACCGCGAGGAAGCCCAGGACCCGGCTCACATACTCCACATTTGGAGGACGAGTCGCCAGCTCCGCCAAAGACACCAGCGAGGGTTCAATCCCCAGCCCCGAGGCCAACTCGCGCACCCCGACTTGACGTTCTTTCCGTACGGCACGCAGACCGAGCCCCAGCTCTATGGCAGCAGGCGAAACAACTTTTTGCCGCACAACACCCTCTTCATCGTTCATGCTGATTCCTTGCTCCACGCACCGTCACGAGTTGCTCCATGCAAAATGGGGACCTAGCGTCCATTGACGCCAGGGTGGCCAGGCCACACGTCAATGCCATGTTCGCATCGGTAAACGAGGTCACAATCCCAGCACGTGCGTGGCGTACCCATTGCATCCCGCCGACTCGACTGTTCAAACTCCACCGCTGCGGATGCACCACACAACATCGTGACCTCCTCACCTGGCCGCGGAACGTGCGTCAGCCGGGTGTAATGCCAAACACCATCCACTACGGGGTGGATCGACTCGGTATCGATATAGATCACGGCATCCATGACGTCACCGCCCCTCCCCTATAGAGTGCATCAATTCGTTGCTACGAAACGGATCCCGCTGAAACTTCAGCGAGGGTGGCCGCGTCACGGCGTCCACGCCAACCACGGGTTGTCGGCCGTCAGGCAGCCCTCGAGCAGCGCGTCGCGGACAGGCTCGGGCCGTAGGAAGCACAAGTCGTGTTCTCCGGCCCACCGGTGAGGCTGGGACGCTGGTCCGTCGAGGCAATCCCGGTCAGCGAGTGTGACATCGAAGAGGAAGACCACTTCCGAGGTAGGCAACCTTCCCGGTCCACACGTACCGTGCTCGACCGCGGCACAGAAGTCAACGTCATCAACGACCGCACCGAGCTGGTCGACCAGCGATCTGCGAAGTGCACGCTCGACGGGCTCTCCGCCGAGGACTGCACCGCCGGGGAGAATATCGTGCTCCGGGCGCTCGAGCAGCAGGAGGCGCTCGCCCCATCCGATCAAGGCGTACGCCACCACCGCAGGCGCTGCGCTGGCGTCAGCGACCACGGTCGTTCTCCCACAGCAAGGTGTGCAGCCTGGTCGAAAGGTGCCAGCCGCGCCGGAGGACCGGATCGGCCAGAAGTCTCATCCGGTCCAGGACGGTGGCGCTGTCCGTACCTTCCGGCATGACCCACACCGGCTGAAGCCCGTAAACACTGACCAGTTCCTGAATCTCGTCGAGATCACCGACGTCCTGAACCACGAACTTCCAGACAGATTTTCCTTCGGCGGCAAGGCTCCGCAGCACCGCGGGCCGGATGCGCTGATGATGGAGGAGGCCCGAATGCGCAAGCTTCGGCGAGACGTTGAACCGCGAAACCGCCGAAGCAATCGCGGGCGTAGGAACAATAGTCCCCGACGTCTCGATCTCGATATCGGTGGCGAGCACCCGATCCCGGATCGAAGCCACCAGATTCGCCACGGCGTGCCGCTGGAGTAACGGCTCACCACCCGTGATCACCGTCAGTGCCGCAGGACCGGTTGCAAGCCAGTCGAGGATGCTCTCAACCGAGACGATCCGACGTTCAGCGTCCAGGTCGAAACGAGTGCTGTCATGGGTTTGTGCACTGTCGCACCACCGGCAGGACAGATGGCAGCCGGCCAGCCGAACGAAACGGGCGTAGCGGCCCGTACTCGGTCCTTCACCCTGGAAGGTCGGGCCAAAGGTCTCGTTGACGACGATCTCGCAGTCCACATCAGACACTGTCGGGAGCTTCATTACGCAATCACCGATCCGTAAGCCGCGGCGTTGATGTCGGTCTCACGCACCGTCACCCGGCCCACCTGAGCACCCTCACCGCCAGGCAGTCCGGCGAGCACGGCCTGGCTGACACGTCGCAACAGGACTGCAACAGCTTCGACGGTCGGCCATGCCAGATCGCTGACCATCAGCTCCGCGTCATCGACGGTCGCATTGCGGTTGGCGCCGAAGCGAAACACCTTGCACTTCGCTGCGGCGAGATGCACGACAAGCGGGTCCCGGATGCCCAGCATGGTGCTGTGGTCGAGGTAGGTGTCAATCCAGCCCCGTATGCCGGCTTTGAGCCTGCCGAACTCCACAACGATCGACTCGTCGCTCAGACCGGATGCCACCACCGAAACCGCGGCCCTCCAGGAATGGCCGTGCAGGCTAGTGCACTTGCCGCCCAGTTGCGGGAGACGATGCGCAGTTTCAAAGGTGTGCTCGATCGTGATCTGATGGACGGCCGGCGCGCGATCGCCTGTTGCGATTTCCATCGGGCTGGTGACGCTCTGACCGGTTGTCGCGGTACCGCGCATGGTGATCGTCGCTTCCTTCCCAACGAGCGTTGCCGCTCCGGACCGTCTGAAGAAGATCTGGTGGCCGCCGACGAAAGATCGAACGGGAAGTGAACGTGTCCTCCGCCGCAGGCGGGCCCAGTGAACGTTGAATGATCATGGCTATCCAGAGCGTGGACACGGCCTCGATGAAGCGTGCATAGGGCGTTGCCTACGTTGACCAGCGACCCACTAGGCGTTTGGCAATCCGGCACAGCGGCCTCGTTCACTCCACTGGATTAAGAGCCAGGCACAGTCACGTTGCCAGCTATGAGGCCACCGACCGCAGTACAAAAGTGAAACAGGTTATCGCGCTGGCGATTCGCAAACGCTGCGTTCCTGAACAACTGGTAGGCGGCATGAGCGGGCGGTCAGGCTTAGTGGAGAGGCGGCGGCTGGCGTGCACGCGGAACTATGCCGGGGTGTGCCTTGGCCGGGCGGGGCGGCAGGCTCGCGGTCGGCTGGTGAAAGGGTGATGTGCCGTTCCCTCCGAGAGTAGTCGGGAACGGGCTGTACGTCGGGCCGCCGTGCCGGCGAAAGTAACGCCCGGGGCTGGCGGTTCCGGCCGCCGGCCACCAGGATGGTTGCGTGGACGACTACCTGGGGACATCGCAGCCGACCGGAACGCGTGTCATCCCTGTGCAGCTCGACGATCGCACACTCTATGTCGAGGCCCGTCCGGTCGGTGGCGGCGACGAAGAGGTCGCCGGACGACTGCTGAAGTTCGAAGGGTTCACCGAGACGCTGAGCAAGATCGCGAACACGGTGACCGACGCCGTCCAGGCCGGGCTGACAAAAGTCAAGCCCGCCAAGATGACCGTCGAGTTCGGGTGCGAGGTCGGGATGGAAAGCGGCCAGCTGACCGCGATCCTGGTGAAGGGCACAGCGAAGGCCAATCTCAAGGTGACGATGGAGTGGAAACCCGGCGGCGGTGACTGAGGATCAGCGGAGCCGTCTGATCGCCTTCTCGGCTTTGACTCGAACCGCCTTCGGGGTTTTGGGGTCGTCGAGTAGCCCCTGCATGACATCCTTGCCTCGCCGGCGGTCGAGCTTCACCACGGCCTCTGCGGCGGCGAACCGCTCCGCCGGTTTGAGTTTCTTGTTTTCGGCCTGCTCGACCTGTGCACGCAGCTGCTGCCTCTTGCCAAGGCGCGGGGGGTCGTCGGATTTCTCGCGTTCTGGGGTCTCTGATCGGTTCTGGGCAGGCGGTTGCAGTCGCGTGGCGCTGCTGATCGCGCGCGTTCGCGTGCGGTAGCCGACGCCGGCTCGACCGGCGATGCGGCGGTACGCGGCTGCCGCGGCCGACGAGTCGAGCGGCTCCATCAGCTGGGCCACGCTGATGGCTTGCTCACTCGGAGCGCTGGCCGCGATCTGGTCGAGGAGTGCCACCGCCTCGGCCCGATCGCTCACCTTCGTCGCGAAGGTCGCGCGTTGGTAAACGGGTATGTAGTCGTCCTGGGCGAGCAGGTGATATGCACGCGCCCCGGAAACCGGGCGAATCGATTTGAGTCTGGCCGCCGCCTTACTCCGCATCGGCACGGTTTCGTTCTGGGAGCTCACGATCGTCTGGAGGAGCTCGACTGCTCGGTCTTGGAAACCGAACTCTCCGAGGTCCGCGAGGACGTCCAACCGGTCGGACGGGTCCCCCGGTCCGGCGGCCAGCCCGACCAACGTATCGATCCCCCGTTCCGGGTCGAGCTCGTAGAGCGATTGCGCGGCGAAGCGGCGGATCGCGAATTCGAGGCCGGTGTGACCCGCCAGTTCCGCCAGCCGGTCGAGCGCGCGGTCACGGCCTTGCGGGTATTGGCCAGCAGCTTTGGCGGAGTCGACCTGCCACTCCCCGAGCCGGTGGTCGCTTGCGAGAGCAAGGTAGGTGTCGAGGCCTGCGCCGGGATCGACCTTTGCCAACGCGTCCGCGGCGGTGAACCGGTCCTCGGGCTGCTGCTGCGCGGCCGTGGCCAGCCCGCGCAGGAGAGGAATGGCCCGGCTGTCGATATCGCTGAGCGCGCGGGCTGCCCGCAGGCGAACGGCCGAGGGGTTCCGGGAGTCCTCCGCGAGTTCGGCCAGCAGTTCGGCACCGAGCGCGCGTTGCCGGCCCGCCGCGGCCGTGGCCGCGGCGATCCGCGTCTCGAATCCGACGGTCCGATCCCTGCTCAGCAGGGTCAGGGTAGTGAGCTGGCCGGGATCGTGCGTGCACAACGTCTCGGCGGCGACCAAGCGCGCCTTGTCCGGGCAGCCGGGATCCTCGACGAGGCGGCGAAGGATTCCCAGGCCGCGCACGGCATCTTGGCTAAAGACGAGCTGCGCGGCTTCGATGCGGAGCTCGCGCAGCTCGGCCGTGGCCGCTAGCCTGACCAGGGTGCGCACGCCGTGCGGCCGGTCGACATCGAAGACGATCTTGGCTGCGCGCAGCCGCGCGTCGGCGTCGGCGCGATCGGCGAAGACGACGTAGTTCGCGGCGGTGATACCCCTTCTCCGGTCCAGTTCGAGCAGCAGCCGCAGGGCTTCGAGGCCTACTACCTTCTCGGTGACGTCGCGGAGGACGGCTTCGAGGGTATCCGCGGCGGCACCGGGCTCAACGAGCGCGAGTTCGGCGACTGCCTCCCGCCAGTCGTCGAGGGTTTGCGGGCGGGTGACTTGATAGATCAGCCCGCGCCGGAGCCGTTCACGCACCTTGTCCGGGACTTGGAGTCCTTGGCGGATCACATCGACAACGAACCCGTGATTGTGTTTCCAGTGCCGTCGCCGCAGGAAGCGGTTCAGCACACGCGTGACGTCCTTGCCGCTCGCTGCCCACAGGCCGACCAAGAACAGCTCGACTTCCCAGTTTTTCCAGGCCTCCCGCCGCGGCCGCAACCGCCGCCGAGACGGCCGAGGGTATCGCCGCACCAGGTGTTCCGCCGCGAGGAATTCGAGTATGGTCTGGTGGAGGAATTCGGGACCGCCACGCCGGCTGATGAGCAGGCTTGTCGCGAGGAGTACCTCGTGGACGATCTTCGTCCACTCCGGTTCCGGCACGGTGTCGGCCGGCCTCGGCACGTGTCGCGAAGCGACCTCGACCACAGTCGGCATCGGGCGTCCCGTCGGGAACTGGGCGGCCGCGTTCTCGTAGTGAGCATGTGCCCATTCGCGCAGTACTGGCAGAGCATTGTCGAAGAGCTCGTCAACGGCTCGTTCGGCACTCGCGCCGCTCCGTCCGCCCCACTCCCGTAGGAGCTTGCGCGCGGTGGCCCGGCGCTTTTCACGCAGCAACTCGACGAACTGCCGGTAGAGGTCGACACGGTTGGCGGGCAGCCGCCGCCCCGGTTCCTGCGCGTACAACACGCACATCATCGTGGCGATCAGCGGGATAGTGGCGAGGTCCCGCAATTCGGCTTCGTCGGCGCGGTCGACGAAGCGCGCTGCCTCCGCCTCCGCGTCCGGCACCTCGAGCGCCTCAAACCACGCCCTCGCGAAGTCGCCGAGCTGGTGCCGAGCGAAGGGCTCGATCACAAACGTCGGGTAGCGATCATTCTCAGCGAGTTCGGTGTGGTAGTTGACTCCGGTGGGCCGGGTCGTGAGCAGGAAGCCGAATCGGCCACGGGACCGGAGCCGTTGCACCAGCTTGGCGACGACACGCCGATCCGACGGGTCGACGATCTCGTCCAGCCCGTCAGCCAACACGAGCCACCGCGCACCCGGTGCCGGTTCGCCGGCGAACAGCTCTTCCAGCCGACCGCGATCGAGGTCCACATCGAAGCTGCGCGCTCCACTGGCCAGCAGCTCCGTGATGTCGTTCCGGCCGCGGAGCGCGTCAGCGGGCACCGGGACGGGGACGAACTCGCCACCGTCGCCGCGCAGCCACTGCTTGGCGATCTCGGCGGTCAAGTGCCGAACCAGACTCGACTTCCCCGCGCCGGGACCGCCGAGGATCTGCACGCCCGGGTATGCCCACAGCAGGCTGTCGGCGTCGACTCGCGCCGGCTCCGCGCCCGCCGGAGCCCCGTAGCGACTGGTCTGCTGGCGCAGGTACACCTTCCACAACGGCGGGGTCACCTCGGTCCCGGCGAGCTCAGCGTGCGGGTGCCGATCGTCCGCGGCGCTCGCCGCTTCCAGGTACTCACGCAGCCGCGGGCCAGGAAACCGGATACCCGACGCGGCAAGCTGGTCGTCGTCGAGTAGTTCCAGCCAGCCACGGCTACCCGGTGCCACCGAGCGGTGCAGCGGCTCCAGCCCGTCATAGGCGGCGAAGATCGAGCGGACAGGGACCAAACGCGCAGTGTCGCTGTGCTCGGTGTCGCGGTAGCGCACCACCCCGCAGACAGCGCCGGTTCGCCAGTTGAGCACCGGCCCGCCGCTGTACCCCGGCCCGATCGGCCCTTGTACGGTCTTCAGCAGCTCCGCGCCCTCGATGCGCTGAGACGGCCCGGCCAACGTCAGCGTCGCCGAGTCGCCAGCGCGATACCGACCCTGCGGATACCCGTATGCCCACAGCCGGTCGTCGGGCTCGGCGGCCGGATGCAGCAGTACGTGTGAGCCGACGACCGCATCCTGAGCCTGCAGAAGGACCACGTCCAAGCCGTCGGGGCCGTTCGCCCGGTAGGTGCCGGGAATGACGCGGAATTCGGTGGCAAGGACGTGCGCCGTCCCGGTGGAACGGACCACCGGGGCCACATCGGCACGCTCATCGGTGACCACGTGCGCACAGGTCAGCAGGACACCTGGGGCGACGAAGAATCCGGTGCCCTGCGCACCCGACGGCGCGACCAACGGCACGGTGACCGCACGCAGAGCATCGGCCAGCTTCGCCCGCACTCCGTCCATTCCACCCCTCCGCTTGGTGCTCGGCGAACCACTATTTTGACAGCCTCGCGACCGCACTGGGACAGGTACTTTTCGTACCGCGAAACGGGGCTTGGAGGCGGCGGTCGCTGGTCCTGCGTCGGCACGCCAGCTTCTTCAGTGGCTGGCGCGAAGCCGCTGCAGAACCCACCTGTCAACGCATGCCAGGCCAAGCCAGCTGTCCGCTTATAGGCATTTCCGGAGCGTCGATTGCCGTCGCCATGATCGGACCACACGGCGAATCTGCAACACGTTCCCTCGGTGCCTCACCTGCAGCTGGTGGGTACTCCAAGGTTCGGGTGGTAACGTCTGCGAGCGGCCGGAAACTCTGGATCCGCGGCGCCCGGCCCGGGGAAACAACCATTGACCGTCAGCGCGCACGTATCGCTCAAAGTAGACTCGCTGATCCGAAACTGACTACAGTCCGATGGCAGCGGACAGGCGTCCGAGTACGGGGAGCGGGGTGAAGTTTTCCGCGTAGCGCACGCCGATCCGGTTCCCCCAGAGGCGCGCGAGCGTCTCAGCCATCGGGCCGAAGTGTTCGGTGATCGGCTGTGACGCATGCGCCGCGAGTGCACGCTGTTTGATGTTGTAGGTATCAGTGATGTCGACGACCGTGTGCGCGGGGACCGGGCCGCCCAAGGTGAGGCTGTTGTACGTGTCAGCGGTGTACACCCGACGCGGGCGCCCGGTGGCGATGACCACGTCTGGCAGCGCAGCCAGAAGAAGCTCGGCCAAGTTGCGGTGGTCGGGATGTATGTCATCAACCGGGTGGGTGACGACGACCTCGGGCCGGACAGTGAGCAGCAGCTCGCGGAGGGCGTTGACGGTGGGCCGGGCGTACTGGCGCAGCGTGGCGCCCAGGGTCGCCGCACCGGCCGCAGCTTCGACGTCACGTACCGGCTCAGCCTGATACGGGACCGCGACGGTGACGACGGCTCCGGCGTTGGCGCACCGAGCAAGGGTGCCGCCAGCCCACAGTTCGGCGTCGTCCGGGTGGGCCATCACCGTCAGCACCGAGGCCGGCGTCGTGAATAGCGCCGCGGTCACCAGAGCCCGAGCTTCTCGATGACGTCAGCTGGTTTGGGCAGTTCGCGCGTGGCGCCGCCGGCCGGGTACAGCGGGAGGTCGAGATTGGTGCGCATTCGGATGAGGTCACGCCAGGCGAGCACTTGCTGCCAGCTGCCGGTGACCGCGGCCTTCTTGGCGCCGGTCAGCCGCGCAGAGGTGGGAAGCTGTTCGAGGTGCAAGCCGCCGGACAGGAGCTTGGCCGCAGTGCTTGGTCCGATCCCTCTCACGCCGGGGATGTTGTCGGCGGAGTCGCCTTTGAGGGCGCAGAAGTCGGGCCATTGGTCGGGGGTCACGCCGTAGCGGTCAACGACTTCGGCGGGGCCGATGTGCCGTCGGCCGCGTTTCATCACGGTGTTCAGCGCGCGAACCTGCTCGTCGAGAAGCTGGTAGAAGTCACGGTCGCCGGACATGATCCACACCCGTCGTTCGGGCAGCCGGTCGCGAGTGGCGGCCACGAGGGTGGCGATCACATCGTCTGCCTCGGCGGTGTCGATCTCGATCCATCCGATGCCATAACCGGTCAGCGCTTGCTGAACGTGGGGAATCGCGCGTAGGGGCTTGAGTGCGGCTTCGTCGACGACGCGGTTGGCCTTGTATTCGCCGTCACTCCCCTGGCGTTCGACGGCGCCCTAAAAGCCGACGACCACCAAGCCGAACTACGCCGGCGGAGTGGTATCCAGCGCGATAACGAAGCCCCGCGAGGGGGAGACACCGCAAACGGGGGGGGGTGGGGGGGGCAG
>NZ_JBHYJW010000008.1:40118-124268 GCF_042741125.1 Amycolatopsis sp. NPDC058986
GTGCTTCTGGGGGGTAAGCGGGGGTCGGGGTTTGTGTGCGGCTCCGCCGCCGCCGCGGTTGCCTTTTTTCCCGCCGACCCCCCCGCGGCGTCCCCCGGCGCGGTGCCCCCCGACCACCACGACGAGTACCTCCGGCGGCGTAGGCATCTCTTCGCGGATCGCGACGCGCAGCAAGGCGAAGAACCCGAACTCGGCGGTGAGATCGCGGCTCTTGTCTCGAGACCGGATCGCGGCGGGGAACCCGAACGCCGCGCGCCAGAGCAGGTTATGACCGTCAACCAGGAGCAAAGGGACACCAGCAGGCATCACCGCACCGCCTTTACGAATGTCTCGGCGACTGTGGTGGGCAGATAGTCCCGCGAGCGGTAGTACGCAGCCCTGGATAGTTCGCCGTAGCGTACCGGATCGTCGAGTAGTTCCTCGGCGGCGCGCCAGAGCCCGTACTCACCACCCGATCGGGGGACGATCACGCCGCCAGCTCCCCTGTCTGTCCCGATGAGAGCCGGGAGGTTGTCCACATCGAAGGCCACGACTGGCGTGCCGACGCTCATCGCCTCCAGCGCGACCAACCCGAACGTCTCCCGCACGGAAGGCACGATCACTACGCCTGCCCCAGCGAGCCACGGCTGCACCGCGCCCCACGCCAGCCCGCTGCCGTGAATCGTGCCAAGGTGCAGGTGGGCGGCAGAGTAGCGGCAGCGGTCCATTTCAGCGGCCTGCGCCCCTACTGCGACTTCGAAGCTTGCCGCAGGTGCGATCGCCTGGATCGGCCGCCTCACGAGTCGACCTGCAGCCAATAGCGCTCTTACGTTCTTTTCCGGCCCAAGCCGTGCGAGCACGCGAATGGGACCGCGTCGTCGCAGCGCTTCGCGACGCGTGTCCGACGGCGGCGCATGCTCGTGCAACAGCGCGTTGGGCACGATCTGCCAGGCTCGAGTGTCGTAACCGCGGCCAGCCGCCTGGCCGAGCACACTGGCCGACGGCGCGAGGACGACGTCGGCACGTTCGAGAGCAGCGTGGAGGTCGTCGTCACGCCCGACGACGTGCACGGCCAGGACGGTACGAGCTCGCCCAGTGGGTGCGACTCGCCCGAGTCCCCAGAGCGCGTCGACGTAGACCGCGACATCGACGCTGTATTCATCGAACACCTCGTTCAAGTTGCGAACAAGGTCGCCGCGTTGCGCGAGCATCGCCCGACGAAGTTCGTCGTCAGGACAAGGAAAATCGACGCGCGGAAAGATCAGCTTCACCTCGTCGTCCGGCCAGTACCTTCGTGACGCGACGCTCAGGATGAGCGCACGATGGCCGAGCCGACGCAGCCCGCGGGCGAGCGCCGCGGTGGCACGTTCCATGCCGGCGGGCGCGTGGTCGGTGTAGGAGGCCAGGACGAACGCGACGGTCAAGGGCGCGGATTCAGGCATGGTAGGTCACCTCGCTGGGAATCGGCAACGATTCGGCGGTGCCGGAAGTGGTTGACTCCCAAGGGAAAACGACCCAATCTGATACCGTCCAGACCGAGTAGTCCGGCTTGGTGGCTGCTCCGGTGTTCAGACACAGGGTCGCGGTGTGCACTCGAGCGTTCGAGGCGAGCAACTCGGCAAGCCCACGACGCATGCAACGCAGGGTCGCCCCTGAACCGCAGATGTCGTCGACGAGGAGGACGTGCCCTTCGAGGTGTCCGCCATTGAGTTCACGGACGAGCGAGCCCAGCTCGAGGTGGACCACACCGGTCGCTTGCTGGTACGCGTCGGAGCTGAGGTTGTGCTTGGCAAGAACCAAGTAAGCCTCCAGCCCCAACACCGCGGCGATCTCACGGGCTGGTGCCGTACCGCCATTCGCGATACCGATCACGTAGTCGACTACCCCGCAATCGCGAACGACAGCATCGCTCAGCAGAGTGGTAGCCGATGCCAGGAGATCTGTGGTTACGCGCCAGAGGCGGCGACGTTGAAACTCGCGAGATTCCCGCAAGACGTTCCTTTCAGATGCCTGAGTTGTTCCTCGGCAGCGGCTGCTTCATATCGAGAAGACGGTGGAGCACCCGGCGGCCAGGGAGGCTGAGCACGGTCGAGAGATCGGTTCCCAGCCACCCGACAACTCCGACGGCATACGCGGCTACCGTCGGCCAGCCGTCGTGAACCAGGTGGTAAGCCGCCAGCGGCACAACGGGAAGGCTGAGCAGTCGCCACAGCCACTCGGTGCCCGTGCTCAACTCAGCGAAGCTCGGCTCGACGCTCGATCGTGCACTCTTCCCAGCACGCGCAATCGAGGCAGCGCTGACGAACATCATCGCCACCATCGGCGCGAGGGCGAGCGCGCCCGCCCAGGCAACCCAGGTCGACAGCTCCCCAATAGCCAATGCCGCGCAGACAAAAATCCAGGCGGTGACTGACAAGACCACTGCGGACGGAGCGAAGACGAACGTGCCGTACCGGACGAACATCTTGTTGTACGCCCGATCCGCAGCGTCCGCGGCGGCCGCCTCTGCGACCGAGTTCTCCCGCAGAGTTGGGGTCGGTAGGACTTCTGTCAGAGGAAAAGCGATCGCGCTTGGTTCCCAGCGCCAGCCTTCGCCGTTGATTGGCTCCGGCCGGCGCTCACCGGATGACGTCGCGACATACCACCATCCGCTGCCGCGTCGCTCTACACGCCGTCCGTCTCCGTCGAAGACGGCGTGTACGTCGCCGGGCGGCTCAGCGTTGAACGTACGGGGCTTACGTTGCTCTGGCATGTGACCTCCGGATTCTGATTGTCAGGCAAGGAATACTCAGCTGTTGCGAAAGCTGGTTGAGGATCCGCGTTGTATAGGGAGATCACGCCGATCCGTCCTGTCCGGTCAGCGTCAGGTCGCTGACCGACAGCAGCGGGTGCAACGTGGCGATCGCAGTTGCGTCGGATTGGTTGCGCCAGACTTGGCCGTCCGCGCGGATGACGGTGAAGCCCCCGGCCGACCGCCGGGTGCGTAGTCGGACCGCCACGTCGGCGCGGACGCTGAGCTCTCCGACGACGTCATGCGCTTCCTCGTCGGTCAACTGCTCCTCTTCGGCGAGGGTGGCACCTTCCCCGATGGGCAGCATCTGTAGGAAGGTCACTCCGCGAACCCCGAGTGCCTCGGCGAGCTCGACCATCGGCTGGGCGCTTCGTCGCGCGGTGGAGCGCAGCAGCACAGTTTGGATCTGGGTCGGGATGCCGTAGGCGACTGCGGCACGGATTCCGGCCACGGCCCGATCGAAGCTGCCATCTCCTCTCCACCGGTCGTGGCCTCGGGCGTTGGCGCCATCCAGGCTGACGCGCACAGCGTCCGCTCGCCCAGCAAGAGCTTCGGCTCGGCGAGCAAGGTGAGTTCCGTTGGTGGTGACGCTCACCGCGCAGCCGCCCGCGGTGAGGATGTCGATCAGTTCCGGTAACTCGCGCAGCAAGAGTGGCTCACCACCGGAGATGTCCACGCCCAGCACCTTGGAGTTGGCGAGCAGGTGCGCGACGCGGTGTCGTTCGGCCCGCTGGAGTTCAGGTACGGATTTGTCGTCCAGGCAGTGAGGACACACGAGATTGCAGCGCACAAGCGGGGACCAGCACACGCTGATCGGTGCATTCATCTGCATCGCCGCGGGATGGATCTCCGGCCGGGATGCGATCTCGGCGTCTCCCAACCGAAACCGACCCACAGCGAGGCGGGTATCGGCACGGTAGGTCTGCCCGCTCAGCGGGTCGTAAATGACGGCGCCATTGCCGCGTGCGTGCGCGACGACCGTCCTCGTGGGAGCAGCGGGTGTGGCTTGTGCAGCTGATGTCATCGCAATACCTCGCAGGAGCGCAGCAGGTCGACCGTGGCGGTGGTGAACTTCTGGGCGCGCCCGCGCGGGGCGGGCCGCCGCACCAGGTCCCAGTAGCGGGCGAGGGTGTCCGGCCAGGAGGCGAGTTTGCGTCGCCATTGCTCGGCTGCGTTGGGTGGGTCGAGGTGGAACCCGACAGCTTGACGGAGCGGTATCACCAGCAGCCCGGCCGCGATCAGACAAGCACCGAGGTATGTGTCCTCCATGCCCCAGCCGATCCGCCCGAACTCCGGATCGAAACCGCCGACGGCCAGCACGGCCTCGCGCGGGACGGCGACCAGCGCTGTGACCACCATCCGCGGCAGGTCCCAGTCGACGTAGCGTCGACCGTAGCCAAGGTCGACGAGATCGTGCGTGTGATCCAACGGTCGGCCGTCGAGCTGCTCGTTCAGCGTGACGCCGGTGTAGAGCAGTGGGCGGCCAGCCGGTGGGCACCACACGACCCGATGGTCCGCACCGAGGTTCGGGTGCTGAGCCAGGACACCATGGCCGCCTTGGTGAATCTCGTACGTGAGGTTGTGGCGGAAGCCGACGAGCACGGTGGTATCGGTCGCGCGGGCAGCGATGTCGGTCAGTACGTGCGGGGGCAGGACCATGTCGGCGTCGAGGTACAGCACGGTTCGTCCGCGGGCGATCCCGGTGCCCAGGTTGCGCGCGGTGGCCCCGCCCATCCGTTGTGGAATCCGAACGACCGTGGTGACGATCGGATGGCGGCTGGCGACGGCGAGCGTGTCGTCGGTGCTGCCGTCGTCTACGACGATGACCTCGAACCAGTACCTGTGGTGCTGGCCTTCCAACGCGTCGAGCACGGCTTGCAGGCAGTAGCCGACATTGTGGGCCGGGATGACCACCGAGACGGTGCGCACGCCGGCCAGTCGAAGTTCGGACGGGGTGGGGGCGTGCCAGCCGACCCCGGATAAGGCTTCCCAGCTACGGGTGCTGCTGGTGTGGAGGTTGTTTCGGAGCATTAGTTCCTCGAGTAATGGGGTCACGCCCACCCCCAGCGGCGAAGGTGCGCTCGCCCGTCCCGCCACGCTCGTGGGTCCGGAACGATCGCGATGTGGAGCCGGTTGAGGTGGTCGAACATGCTCTGCAAAGCAAGCAGGTAAAGCGGCTCCACGATGATCAGCAGGTGCTGAAGTGCGGGAGTGTTCGCGAGTTCGGTGTCCAGCTGCTCGGCGACGGTCCGCTCATGCAACCGCAGGGCATCGGTTCTGGTCGTGAGTCGGCGATCGTACGTGCTGATCTGCTCATCGGGTCGTAACAGGCCGTGCGCGGCCGACAGGATGCGGATGCGGGCTCGGCGAGTTGGAACTGCCGCGAAGTGCTCGCGGCACTGCGGGACGCAAGCTCCCTGGTACAGATCCAGCGCCGGAATCGGCGCCGTCGTGTCGAGCTTCGACCGTGAGCAGTTGAGAATGATCAAGCCCTGGTCAGGAGCGAGCGGCAAGGAGCACGGCGAGCTGGTCACGGTTCCCGCACCACCCGGAAGCCGATGCCACGCGAGCGCAGTTCGGCAGGAGCCGCGTTGATGAAGGTGCACTGGGCGTACAGCGGCGGTGCGGCGTACGAACCGCCGCGGATGACGAACCCGTCGCCCATCGCCTCGCTGGCGGTCCATTCCCACACGTTGCCGGCGACATCGAGCAAGCCCTCCGGTGTGGCCCCGCCAGGATGAGCGTCGACCGGGGTGACCGTGCCATGTCCCGAGTCACGCAAATTCGCCAAGGCCGGTTGCCAAGAGGCGTCTCCCCACGGGCAGCGTCGCCGCTGCGCTCCGGCGGCCATCCACTCCCACTCGGACGACCTCGGCAATCGTCCGCCAAGACGGCCGGCGATCTCGACCGCTTCGGCCTGGCTGATCTCAGTGACCGGAAACCGCGGTCCGAGACCTGCTTGCACGTCGGGCAGGTGCCCGTAAGCGATCAGAGTGCGCGTCCAGTACAACGTCCCGGCCCTGACCGGCCGCTCGTCGTCACCGAACTGACAAACTCCGCCTGCAATCTCAACCCACTCCAGTTCCATACCTCAACCGCCGATCAGGAACAGGTCTTCGACGTTGACGGCTTCGCGGATACGGCTTTTGCTCTCGTTTGCCTGCAGTCGAAGAAGCAGCAACGCGTCGCTGATGGCGTAGAACGCTTCTTGGGCCTCATCGCGAGTTCGCGCAAACGCGACGTAGTTGTCGGCGAACCGCACGATTCGAAGCCCGGCTACCAGAGTGTCTACTTGAGACAGCCGGAGGTTGATCAGCATCGGAGACAGTCCCGATCCCGGCGCGAGCGGGCTCGGCATCGCGGCCAGGGCAGTGCGCAGCCGTGCAAGGAACGTACCGTCGTGGATGTGTTCGGCGTGCCAGTCGATGACTTCCTCGACGGTCGTCCCCTCGGATACCAACGCAACGTCGAGGTCTGCTGCCCACCGCGACCCTGCCTGCTCGTACGCCGCAGCCTGGCGAAGTGACGTGACGCGGTTGCGTTGCGGACGAAAGCCCGACACCCAGTCGCGGAAGACGTGCTTCTCGAGCACCGGCTCGATCGCATTGCGCAGCGCGCGGTGCACGAGACGATCCAGCGCTGGCGGGATGAAGGTGTGGATCCTTTTGCCGACGTAGGTCCGCATCTCCACCTCGCGTACCGGCCCCGGCTGCCATGTTCCCTCGGCAAGCTCGAAGGCCAGTTGCGGTAACAAGGTGTTCGCCTCACAACGAAGCTGGCCCCACGTCATCCCGTCGACACCTGGGGCGGACGCTCGTCGACCGCACTGCCGCAGCGCGCGACGCAAATGCGCCTCGGACAGCAACGGCATCAGCGAGTGTGACTGGGGCCTGGCCTCGGGTTGTAGCGCTCCCCCGGCCCGTTCAGCTACTGTCTTGGGTGCTTGGGCGGCAGGAACGATCCTCTCGCCGCGCTGTACCGGTTCGCATCCCGACACGCGCGAACCGCGGCAAGAAGAACGACGGCCCCGCCCAGGCCCGCCAACCGGAACCGTTTCCTGGTCTTCCATCATGACCACGTCCTTACGCGCTGCGGTAGCAGGTGGGGTCCGAGATGTCGTTCTGCTCGAACGCTTCTTTTCGTTCGATGCAGGTTGCGCACATTCCGCAGTGCACAGCTTCGCCGCGGTAGCACGACCACGTTCGCGCGAAGGGGACACCCAGTGCTGCACCGAACCGGACGATGTCGGCCTTGGTCTGGTTCAGGAACGGCGCGAGGATCTCAAACCCGTCGACCAGAAAACCTTCGTTCGCAATACAAACCGAGCGTGTAAACCGTTCCACGAACTCCGGTCGACAGTCCGGGTAGATGGCGCGATCGCCAGCGTGTGCACCGAATGCCACCGCGTCGGCCTTGCGAGCTATGGCGACCGCGACGGCGACGTCGAGCATGATCGCGTTCCGGTTCGGGACGACTGTGGTACGCATCGACTCGTCGGTGTAGATCCCATCAGGCACGACCACCGCGATGTCGGTCAGTGCCGAGCCAGTGAGCAGGCCGCCGAGCGCGGCAAGGTCTACTGTCTCATGTGTACATACGAGCAGCTGAGCGATGTCTGCCGCGTATTCCAGCTCGATACGGTGCCGCTGGCCGTAGTCGAAGGACAGCAGTGTCAGCTCGGCGCCCCGTGCAGCCAGCCAAAAAGCCAGCACCGTGGAATCCAGACCGCCGGAAGCGATAACGACCGCATGGCGTGGATGTCGATGAGGCGACGGCTCAATCAGCATGGGCTACCACGACCCGCACGACGAAGACCTCGGTCGAACCGTAGTCACGGCCACAGTCCACAGTAGAATCCCGGCGAGGCGTCGTGACCGTTCTGATCGCCGCAGGCCTCTGGCCCGGTGGACGACCGTGGTGAGCCGATGTTCACTACGGGCACTCATAAGTCGGCCTTTCTCGCAGTCGATGTTCTGGAGAAGCTGGCAAGCGGCGTCGTGAACTACGCAGCGCCCGCACGGTGAGGCTGACGCTCGTCGACCAGCACGTCGCGCAATGCTGCCCGGAGACGGCCAGCTTCGCGATTGGTCAACTGGGCGAGATGTCCACCAGGCAACTCGAGGACGACGCTCTCGTTCGTACGGCGCCGCAGGTGCAGCGCTGACCGGTGGCCGTCGTGATCGCGGCAGGCGATGGTCAGATGATGCCATCCCAGTCGCCGAAGCAGCGTCGCCGCGGGTATGGAGCAAACAGGCTGCCTCATTTGCCGGAGCCTCCCCTGCGCATGCCCAACCCGTGGGTTCCGGCGGTGGCGATCGCGTACCGCAGGGTCGAACTCGGCGGCTGGCTCGGTGCGCGACGATGGGAACCGGCGTAGGCCGACTCCTGTAGTCGCCGACGTCGGATTGCCCAGCGCAGCAGACAGCAGGCGAACGCCAGCGAGGCGATCATCGTGATGATCAAGGGGCTCATCCGCGCCCACCCCCAGCGGCGGGGATCGCGGCGGGGCCAGGTATCGGGGTCGTGGTCCCGCCGCGACATAACGGCAGAGCAGGACGTCCCGCGGCTGGGGGTATGCCGTCGGAGTGCTGCTCTGCCGTGCTCGCGGTGCCGGTTACCGATGCGCGGCCGGCGACATCACGGCACATGACCGACCACGGTCCGCTGTTCATCGTGCAACACCGCCCCGAGCGGTGTTCCTGTTCCATTCCCGTCGACACACCGGCTGCACGGACGAACGCGACACAGCGAGCTGAGCCTGTGGGCATCGCGACGCGCAAGGCATCACGAATCGCTGGGAGAGCATCATTTACTCCAATATTCAGCGAGTCCCTATTTCACTTTTGATGCGGCACATCCGCACGACCCGCGATGCTCCCGCGAGCATCCAGTCATTGCGGCTGCGAACGCCGGAACCACTAAACGATCGACGCGGGCAGCGGACCAGAGCGGTCGTAGAACGCCGATGTGGCGCAAATAGGGCGTCACCCACACTGAACTGCCAAAACGCTCCCCGGGAACGCGTTAACCGATCGGGTGAGGATTGGTTAAGACTGCCTTCAACGAGCTCAGCAGAAACCCTGGTAGGGCGAAGTTATCGCGTTCCTGCAACGAGATCCCGTGTCGCGGTCACGAGCACGCCCGAGTGCAGTCTCCGGACCGATCGGATCGTGCACCCGGTCCAGCTGGTCGCGAAATGCTCGGTGGCCAGCAGCGCGAGCGACGTTGTCTGAGTGGTCAAAAACATCGCCATCTCGTCGACGAGGTGACGCTCGACGAACATGCTGACCAAGCCACGGCCGCCGTTCAACAGCACCGTCCGTGCGCCACCTTGCTGTAACAAAGACAAAGCGAGCACCGGGTCGTCGACCGGAACCTTGGGTGGCAGCTCGAACGCAGTCGGGCCGTGTGCTCCGGCAAGGCCTTCGTCGACGTGACCGTCCGGGTGAACAACGGCATCGAATTGGTAGCACAGACCCGCTTGCGTAAGCAGTTCCTCAGGCGTCATCGACGGCGAAGAGCCCGTGGCGTCGAAAGCCCAGGTGACCTTGGGACGCCCAGAGTCTAGTGTGGCCAGCCACGGCCCCAGAACGACACGCGCTTCGTCGGCCAGTATGCCGATCTCGACATCAACCCCGGCATCGCGGAGTCGAGCAGCACCGCCAACCCCGCGCGACGTCGGGTCGATGATCGCGATCAGCACCCGGCCGATGCCAGCGTCCAGCAGCGCCTGGTGACACGGCGGGGTGCGGCCGTGATGGTTACACGGTTCCAACGTGACCAGGGCCGTGCCCCCAACGGTCTGTCCTTCCGCGGCCGCCAGCGCACGTACCTCCGCGTGCGGCTCACCCTTGCGCTGGTGGTAGCCCTCGCCGACGGGTCGGCCATCGGCGTCGAGGACGACGCAGCCGACAGGCGGGTTGGGGCTACTGCTGCTCAACCCCAAGGCAGACAGTGCGATCGCTCGCCGCATGGCGCCGAGCTCGAGGTCACTCGCGCTCATGCCGCCGGACTGTTCGATATCTCGCGCAGGAGCTCCCGGACAGGCTCGAGCGCGCGATGCTTCTGAAGCCGTTGACCGACGAACACGACCTCGTGCTCCGTCCGTACGGACCCCGCGCTGCGTGCGATCGTCAAGGCTTCCCTGGCGGTGCTGGCTGCGGCCTCGAACTGCCCGGCGCTCACCTGCGCCTGAGCGAACCGGCTGCCCGCCGTGCCACGGTCTCGCCGATACACCGGGGGCAAGGCCGGCAACACTGCCTCGTACAGCTTCACCGCACGGTCGGGCTTCCCCAGCGCAGCCCAGCAGTGGGCGCGTTGCAACTCCAAATACGTCTCGGTACAGAACGAGCCATGACCGGCACGAGCATCTCCGGCACTATCCAGAGCCGCCCACCGATGGGCCGCGTCCAGCGTGCGATGGCTGAGGGTCTCCTCACCAGCCAAGGCGTAGCCGTGCGCCTCCTGCTGGGCAATCGCGGCACGCATCGGGTTGGGCAAGAGGTCTTCCCGTCGACCGGCGGCCTGCGCCAAGCTGATCGTCCTCTGAGGATCACGGGCAGCTGCCGCCTGCTGGCTTCGCCGGAACAACGTCCACGCCAGCATCAACTCGTCCCCAGCCTCGTGCGCCCATTCCATCGCACGACCAACCCAGAACGCCGCGGCTGGCATCTGCGCCGCGTCTTCATGGAGCCAAGCCGCCGACTCCGCATACGTCGCGGCCAACTTGACAAGTTCGACGCGAGGCGAACCGGTACACCGCGGAAGTAGCTCCTCGATGATCGAGATCTGATCCAGGACACCCGCCAACGCGAAGCGGGGCCCCAACAGATTGTCCGCTCGGACAAGCGTGTGCCACTGCTCGCGGAGGTGAACAAGCAGTTCGTCGAGGTGGTCCAGCGATCCTACGGGCAGCGCAGCTGCGGTGCTTGCCGGCGGACAGCGTGGGGAGACGAATTCGCGGTCCACTTCGGTGGCCAGAGCTGGCTGTTCACTCGCCGGGGTCAGCAGCTCGTTGAGCTCCTGAAGCGAAACGCCGAGGACTCGCGCCAGCACGGTACGACGCCACGGTTGCGGTGTCAGCGTTCCGCGTTCCCATCGACCGATGGTCGACAGTTCGACACCCAGTTCTTGAGCGAGCCCCTCCTGGGTGTATCCCAATGCCTCCCGGCGTGCTGCAAGGGCATCTCGTCGTGTCGCCATAGTCACCCCCGATCGTGGACCAGTTCACCATACCGCGCCATCGTTAAAGCAGGTCAGCGCCACGACGTACTACTCTTGGCCCGCACCGCGCTGCCCCAGCCGGACGGTTCACACGCTGCGTATACGCCGTTCCGACCTCGGAGCAAATGGGTGACAGCGTTGCGGACATCGCGGTCGACTGGCTGCGCAGCGTGGCGGAGGCGAACTGTGTCGCCAGTCGAGGCCGACGTATCCGAGGCCGGGTTGATTGCCACAGAGCCCTCGGTTTGCGCCGAGGCATCCCTTGTAAAGGCGTGGGCACCAAAGAGCGAATCGCCGGTCATCGTGATGTCAAGGCTCAGCCACCTGGCCGACCCGGACGACCATCTGGTGCACCGACTACCTGCTCATCGAGCACATGCAGCTCAAAACGCGATATGTCGAAGCCGCCCGCGTCCCAAACAAGGTCGCTGTCCTCGAAACGCCACTCCCGTCCAGAAGCCCGCTCCCGGAGCAACCAACCCACAGCCACCTCCACTTGCCACCCACCACGCTCAACACCCCCCAAGAGCAAGATAGAACACGCGTTCGACGCAGGGTCACAGTGGGCCCTGCCGCGCTGGCAGCACTGCTGGCCAAACAGGCCGATTCGCCCAGGAGCTGCTGCCACTCGGCAAGCGAGAGCTGCACGCCGACAGATCCGCGGCCGGCGCGGCGGAGAGGCTGGCGGGGCGGGCCACGGACAGGATCCGCCGTGCGGACTCGGCATGCGCAGGCCGCCGGTGCACGCGAGGCAGGCAACCCAGCCTGAAGAAGGTGGGCACCACGCTGGGCGTGAGTCACCCCGCCGCACAGGAACGGTTCACCCTGCGCAAAGGCGAGTTCATGGAGACGCTGCTCGCGGTGCACGGCCCGGGCGCCGTCTATGAGTCCGGCGCGCCGCCGCAGCTGCACCCCGCGACCTCTAACCCCGAGATCGCATGGGATAACGAACCGGAGGGTGATAATACTCCGGTGTGGATCCGCGACGTCGACTTCCCAAGTGAACTCATCAGCGCGCATCGGTCAGGCGAGTTGGTGATTTTCGTCGGTGCCGGTGCGTCACGCGACGCGCCTTCGAGCCTCCCAGATTTCCTGACGCTGACGAACGATATCGCCGTCGAAGCGGGAGCGGCGATGCCGGACAAGGATGACCGTCGCCAGCTGGACGTTTTCCTGGGACGCCTATCGGACCAGCAGATCGATGTCCATCAGCGGGTTTTCACGCACATCAACAAGCCGGGATCGTCACCGAACCGCCTGCACGCGGCACTCGCTGCTCTAGCGATCGCGTCTCGGCAGATTCGCGTGGTGACCACCAACTACGACCTGCATATTTCCTCGACGCTCCTCGATGGAAAGGCTTCTTTCGAACAGTTCTCCGGGCCAGCCCTACCCGTTGGAAATGATTTTACTGGCCTCGTCTACCTTCACGGAAACCTGAAGCAGGAGCCGCGACGACTCGTCGTCACAGACGGTGACTTCGGGAGGGCGTACCTTCGGGACGCCTGGGCAGCACGATTTTTGGAGCGGATGTTCGCTCGGTACACGGTGCTGTTCGTCGGCTACAGCCATGGTGACGTCGTCATGCGATACCTGGCGCGAGCATTAGGGCCCGGCGCCGGGCGTTACATTCTCACCGACGCCCCGGACGCGACGGACTGGCGCTTGCTAGGACTCCACCCAGTCGGTTACCGCGTAGCCGACGGCTCCCGTGCGGCGTTGGCGGAGGCAATCGACGGGTGGGCGAGGCAAGCGTCGATGGGGCTGCTGGATCACCGGCGGCGAATCTCGAAACTGGTCTCAACGGCGCCTTTGCAGATCCCTGAGGAAGAGTCCTACCTCGAGTCCGTCGTAGCCGACGCCGATCGGGTTGCCCTCTTCACCGAACTCGCACGAGGCCAAGCCTGGCTGGAATGGACAGCTCGCCAACCAGACTTTAAGAAGCTCTTCGACCACGCAGCCCAGCCGACCAGCGTCACCATCTCGCTGGCCTATTGGTTCGCCCAGAACTTCGTCACCGAGGAGAGCCTCACGTCCGCGGCATTCGGCGTGCTGCGCAAGGCGCGCGGACCACTCGGGCCAACTCTGTGCCAAGCCATCGGACATGCCCTACACATGGCCTCGGGGCCGCGGCCCGCATGGCTCACGCCGTGGGTCGTGCAGCTGATCGAGGACTCCCCGGCCGACTGCTCAGAATGGCTCGAATACGCACTGACGAAGTCGCAGTGGCCCCAGGACGAGACCGTGATGTTGCTGCTCTTCGATCACCTGACCGAACCTCACGCCCTACCTCGAGCGTTGCTCGGGCTACCCGGAGAAACGCGCTTCACGATTCAGCTGCACGGCTCGGCCCACTGGCTGGACACAGCGTGGAAGCAGCTGTTCCAGCCCAACTTACCCCACCTCTCCGCGTCGATTGTGGCGATCGCCGGTCGACATCTTCGCCGCGCATGGCAGTTGCTGGCCGCGACCAAGTCAGCCAGCGACGTCTTCGACCCTGTCTCCTTCGGCCGGTCAGCCATCGAACCCCACACCCAGGACGCACATCGAGACCCCATCGACAGCTTGATCGACGCAGCACGCGACAGCCTCGAGTCGGTGCTCCGAACCGGTCACCCGCTCGGCGCCGCGACCCTGGTCGAGTGGGCAGAGGCCGATGCCCCGGTGCTCAACCGACTGGCCCTGCACGGGTACATCCAGAGAAACGACATCGACGATACCGCGAAGATCGGATGGCTCCGCGAGAAGAACTGGGTGTATGCCCATCAGCTCCGGCACGAAGTGTTTCGCCTCATCGCGCTCGCCCTGCCGCATGCTGATCAGTCGCAGGCTGATGGCCTCGTCAGTGACATCTTGGCCGCCCCTGAGGAGAACGACGACAGCGAGGATGGCCGCCGCAACCGTGCGTACGCCCGGTTCAACATACTGACCTGGATCGCCCGGCACGCCCCTGACCTGAGATCAGCCACAGAAGCCTTGGACGCAATCCGTGAGCAGAATCCGGATTTCGGCGAGCGCGAGCACCCCGACTTGATTTCAAGCATGACGTTCGGCTTCGTCCGCCCAGTGCCGCCGATGACGGTGGAGGAGCTCCACGCGAAGATCACCAAAGACGCTGCTGGCACCCTCGACGAATTGCGTCGACTCGACGACGGCCGTATCCGTTTCGACGACCCGACCTGGGAGGGGGCGCTGGCGGTGCTCAGGGAGACCGTTCGCGATCATCCACAAGACGGCTTCACGATCTTGCACGAAATCGTCCACCCGGACACCGCGATCATCGACGCAGTCATCACAGGCTGGTCGGCAGCTTCCGTTGCCGGCGAAGAAGCGGAAAACATCCTGCAACTGCTAGCAAACCTCGATCTGGCAAGCGTCGCCGATAGCGTCGCGCGCATGCTTTCCGACAGCGGCCAGACCGAAACGAGTCCAACCGAATGGCACCGATACCCAACTGCGAAGGTTCTCGCTGAGAAGCTGTGGTCCGCCATCGATACACGCCCAGCTGACGATGAGGTCACCGACTGGTTGAGCCGGGCGATCAACACCGCCGCAGGACGCCTCGGCCTCTTCTGGGTCAAGGCGATCTCCACCGAGTGGCGAGACGCAGGCGACAACTGGTCGGGTCTGCAAGACGACACGCGCCGCCAGTTGGAACTGATGCTATCCGGCGATGATGCTCGCTCGGCCATGGCCGAGACAGTATTGGCCAGTCAGCTGTTCTTCTTCTTCAACGCAGACCGGCCATGGTGCGAGCGGCACCTGCTGCAACTCTTCGATTGGTCCACGCCGGCACAAGCGCAGCGCGCCTGGGACGGGTTCCTCGTCTGGGGCCGCTGGAACGACCAACTCCTCGACGTCGGTCTCCGTCAGAAATACCTCGGCACGGCGCAGCACGCCTCCGGCTTCCGCGACGAGCTCCGCCGCCAGTTTTGCGCCCACGTCGCGGCGATCTCACTGCTCAGCGAATCAGACGCACTCGAATTCTCGCGAAAGTTCACCGCAGACGCCGGCGTCGACGTCGCACTCCGCAGCGAATGGATGGACCAGATCACCTGGCTGCTCGACGAGCTTCCGGCCGAGGCCGTCGAGAACCAATGGCGACGCTGGATGAAAGACTACTGGCGCGGACGCCTCTCCAGCGTCCCGCGGCCACTAACCCCTCAAGAGGCGTCCGCCCTGGCCGCGTGGGTGGTGTACCTCCGCGAATTCGTCTCCGAAGGGATCGCGCTTGCGATCTCGTCCCCAGCAGGCCTGCAGGAGCACTCGCGTATCCTTCGCAAGCTCGACGATGAGCTTCTCGATTCAGCACCTGAGGAATTTGGCGCCTTCGTTGCCCACCTGACGCGGCACACCAAGCAGCCCTTCTGGGATTGCGAACAGCTCAAACGGATCGTGAAGCACCTGCGGGGCAGAGCGAAAGCCCAAGACATCAACGCGATCATCGACGCAGCCCTGGGCCTCGGATGCACTACAGCGGCAGATTGGTGACACTCAAGCCCGAGTACCGGCCTCCCTCCACAGTCGCCGTGCTCGCACTGAAGGTTCACGGTGTGGGCAAAATCCGTGCTGCCAAGGCGACAGTGCAGCGAACGCGGCATCGCTCCCATCGAATTCCACGACGACGGCTCGAGTCAGATCCGTGCTCCCCTTGCCAGGTGTTCGCACCGTCGTCGAGTTCACGGCGGGCCGCCCCGGGCGTCGGCGCGTACACCGCGGCGACAGCCAACGCCCGCAGAAGCGCAAGCCCCACCTCGGCCCGCCCGCTCAGTAGCAAGCGATGCCCGGTCCCCCGTAGCCGGCCGCCCCGCTTCACCCGCCGTTCCATCACCAGCGGCACCCCAGTCCGAATCAGCAGCCCACCAGGCACAACAACAGGTGCGGTAGCCGCCGGAATCGCTCCGGGGCACCAACCCAAGCAGTGTGCGAACGTTTCGCTCCGTAACCGTCGTCGGCGGTAATGCGCACCCACCCCACCATCGAGCACAACTCGCGTTATTCGTCCACTGAGGACAGTCAGTACCCCTACTAGGCGAATCCGCGTAGGACAGCGGATCCGGCTGAACGGGTGATTCGCCTGACGCCCAGCCTTCGACCGGTTATCGTGATTGGTCGTGCCACATGATCACGCACACCGGGGGTTTCGCGCGCTCGTCCCTGAACGCACCTGGTCGACGTTGTGCAAGCTCGGCTTCCGCCGCACGTTCAGCAAGGGCGAGCCCATCTTCGTACGCGGTGCCCCGGCGACCTCGGTTCTGCTGCTGACGTCCGGGCGGGTCGAAGTGGGGTGCCACACCGAGGACGGCGACTACCGCCTCATCGCCCTACGCGGCGCCGGTGATGTGATCGGCGAGGTGGCCTTCGAGGTGGGCGGCGTGCGCACGGCGGACGTCTTCGCATTGGAACCCTGCTCGGCTTTCGCGGTGCCTTCAGGCACTTTCGAGCGGGTCCTGGTCGGTGACGGGGTCCACCGGGAAGTTGGTCGGTATGTGGCGGCCAAGCTGCAACGGGCTGGCCAGGACTCGGTGGACATGCTGAGCCTGCCCCCGTTGCGGCGGATCGCGCGGCTAATGGTGCAGCTGGCCGACTTGTCCGAGCCAGGACACGACCCGCGCCTGATCCCGCTGTCGCAGACCCGGCTCGGGCACGTGCTGGGACTGTCCCGCAGCCTCGTGGCTGGCCTGGTCGCCCAACTGCGCCAGGAGGGCGTCCTGAGCGCTGAACGCAACCTGACCATCGAACGGTTCGACAAGCTCCGCCACCACGCATACCCCACTCATAAGTGACGCAGGTCACTTCCGTTCGTCTTCTGGTGGACATCACCTCGCGGGCCAGCAGGCCACAGTGCTTCCCATGACTGAGGACAAGCACTCCCCCACCGGCGAGCTGCCGCCGTATCACGCGGTGCTGTCGGTGGACGTCAAGAACTTCAGCGGGGTCACCCCCGCCGACCATTACGCGCTTACCGAGCTGATCCCGACCATCCTTGAACGCGCATTCGAGCGCGCGGACCACGCCGCGGTCTGGGCGGATCGTCGGTTCCCGGCCGGTCGTGGCGACGGGTTCGTGGTCGGCTTCCGTCCGGAGAGCCTGCCGATCCTCGTCGGGCCGTTCCTCGACGCTCTGCAGGACGAACTAGCTTACCACCACCGCATGCGCCTGGGCCGGACCGGCGAACCAACCCGCCTGCGGGTAAGCGTCGCGGTCGGCCCCCTGACTGACTCCGGGAATGCCCGGCTCGGGGACGGCTCAGGTGCGGCCATGATCGAGACACATCGGCTCCTGGACTGCGAGCCGGTCCGCCAACTGCTCGCCAGCTCCGATCCCGAGGTCACGTTCGTCGCCGCGGTGCTCTCAGCGCGCGTTTACGAGGACGTTGTGCTCTCCGGGTACGCGGCGAAGGCCCCGGGTGAGTTCGTCCGTGTCCCGGTGTCGGTGAAGAGCTACATGGGCGACGCCTACCTGCACGTGCCGAAACCGTCGGGCGACCTGCTGTCCCGGGGCATCGGCACGCCGGACGAGGTGGTTCCCCACGATCGGATCTCGCAAGACGAAGCTCCCGAGGCCGACAGCGCGGTAACCAACACGATCAACGGCACCGTGCACGGGAACGCGATCCAAATGCGGGACCAATACCGATGGACCGACAAATCCCGGCACTCACATCAACACACCGTCGGCGACGGGAACATCGTCACCGGCGGCAGCGTGAACGGCGGTATCCGACAGAACGTCCGCAAGAACGGGAAGAAGGACTGATGACCACCACGGACAGCTTCCCCGCCCCCACCGACAGCACCTCGGTCACCGGCGACGGCAACGTGACCGTGCGTGGCGACGTCACCGGCGATGTTTCCGTCGACGTGCAGAAGTCGGGAGACATGATCCAGGTCTACGGCACCGGCAGCGGGTTCCGGGACCTGATCGTCCGGGACGAGATCGACCCTGGCCACCTCCGCTGGCTCAACGACCGCTTCGCCGAACCGCACGACTTCACCGGAATCGTGAACTCGTTGTGTGACAACAAAGTCGTCTTCCTCTACGGCCGCCCGCACAGCGGACGATGGACGGCCGGCGTCTTGGCGCTCAAAGCCGTATCTAACGCCGAAACACCGACGATCAACGTCATCGAGTTCGATGAAGACACCCAACTCGACTTGCGCCGCGTCGCACAGAACGCCCACATCCTGCTCGACCTGACCAAGACCGACAACGACGTCCTCGACAACGCCGAAAGCCAACTCAAGAGCTTCCTAGGTACCGTCACGGCCGCGAAAGCCCATCTCGTCGTACTCCTGCCAGACCCACCACCGCCCGGACTGCAGTCGCTCTACCAGGGCCGGACCAAGCAGCTCATCGAACCGCCTGCCGAGGACGTACTGCTCGCCCACCTCCAGAAGACCACGATCCCCGCGGAGATCGCGTCCAACCCCAAGATCACCGACGCGCTCGCGTCGGCCCATCCCGCCGACGCGGCCTGGCTAGCCGACCTCATCGTGCGAGAACACCACCTCGCGGGCGAGGGTGCCGCCATCGGCACAGTGGTCGAGAACGCGGTTCTCGCCTACGGTAACTGGACGACCGAGCTGATCACCGTCTTCGACAAGGAAGAGGACTGGAACCGACGCAGCCTGATGCTCACCGTCGCCCTGCTCGGCGGCTGCTCGACCGAAACCCAGTACTGGGCGGAACGCGCGCTGCTCACCACCGCCGGCTACACGCCCCCTACCGGGAAGCTGCTGGAGGGCCGTGGCTTTGCCGGTCGGCTGACCGAGCTCAAAGGCGTCCGCCTCGCCGATGACCGGGCGCGGTTCGACCGCCTCGACTACGACCGTGCGGTCCTGCGGCACGTCTGGCGCGGATATCACGAACTCCGCGACAGGCTGGTGAAGTGGGTGACCAACCTCGGGCTTGGGCAGCAACCCCGGCTGGACGACGAAGCCAGGACCGGCATGGTGAGCCGTTTCTTCGACCTCTGCGCGTCCCAGGACGCCGCCAAGTGCATCACAAAGGTAGCTGACAAGTGGGCGAGCTCCGGCAAGACGGTACCCGCCCGCATGGCCACCGACCTGGTCACCGCCGGGGCGCTCGACGATCGCAGCGCTCCGGTGGTGCACCGTCAGCTCAACGAGTGGGCCCGAAAATCCGACCTCACCCCCGAACTCGTCAATCTCGTGCTGGCGGTGTGCCAGTCCGACTTTGGCGGCAAGCACACGGACAAGGCGCTCACCCGGCTGGGCAACCTCGCCCTGCACAACGACCGGCAGGTCAACGACAAGGTCGTGGCGGCCGTGCTGGCCCTCGTTCGCGACAACGGCGCGTTCCCGCAGGTATTGGCGAAACTCGACGAGTGGCTGCGCAGCGGCAAGGAACGACAGCGGGCCGTCGCGGTGCGGATCCTGCGCGAACTGCTCGCCGCCGACGCCGGCGAGTTCATCGGGGTCCACCGGCAGGCGCTGGTCCGGATCTGGCGGGTCCTGCTGGCTGTGAAAGACCACGCGCTCGTCCACGAGGCGATCGAATCCTGGCTGGACCTGGCGACTGGCTCGGCCCAGCAGGCTTTTCTGCTGGGCGTGCTCGGCGAAGCCGCAGCCGAATTCGACGCCCCGGTCGAGCGGATCGGGGAGGTGCGCATGGCCGCCGACCGCTGGCTCGGAGTCTTCCCCCTCTACTGGGAAGACCATGACCGCACCGATCCACGTCTTGCCGTGCACCAGGCACTGGCGAAGCAACTGCAGTCCAGGCATCCGCTCACCGCACAGCCCCTCCGGAACGAGGACTCCTGAGCATGCGATGGCGTCGCCGCACGACACCGGTCGGGCTCACACAGGATGAGCCCGACCGGCGCGCACCGTTCGCGGGCCCGGTTCCCAGTAAGGTGCCCGACTTCGACTTCGAGGTGTGTTGCACGGTGGTCTGGAACGCGTCACCTGCCTGGCAAGCAAAGGCTTGTGCCACAGTCGCAGCCCATGCCGCTGAACTGCTGAGCAGCTACTCGCCTATCCACGCAGACCTCGCCGGAGCCCGACTAGCAGCGGACCTGGCAGCAGGTAGAGTACTGTCCGACGATCCCCCGGTTCATGCGTGGGCAGAAGATGTCGTCGTCACCGTCAATCCGGACCAACTCGAACTTGCTCAGCAACACGCGCAACACCTCCGTCAGCGAGAAGTGGCCGCCGCCGGGCACGAGGTCGAACGCGCCGAACTCACTTACCTGAAAGACGCCGTCTTCGAGAACACGGCGTGGGCAGCGCTCTGGTGGTTGCGACACAACGACTACGACGTCACCAAGTTGAGCTCGGTCGTCAAAGACCTAAATTATGCGGTAAAGGTCGTGACCGGCAATGACATCCCGCCTCCTGTGGATGCACTCATCGCCGCTTTCGACGCGCTGGTCCCGGATCTCGCTCCAAGCGCCCGGTACGAAGTCCACGAGCAATTGGCGCATATTCTCGCTACCTTGGGAAGGAACAAGGCCGCGGACGCCTTGCGCTCCCAATCCAGGAAGCACCCGGTAGACGAATGAGAGAGATAGCCTGGGTCTGTCCGGCGAACGGCTCCTCTGTGTCGAGCGTCGTTGGCCGAGAGGTCCCCGTTCCGCGAACCGTCACCCCTTGACGAAGCTCAGCAGCTGATACCCCAGATCGCATCTGCGCTTGCAGACGTCGAGCTGTCGAGGCGGACGACTATCCTCCTTAGCTGTGAGCAATGTGCAGTACGGCGCCGTGGCCGGCGTCAGCGTGGGGGACCAGTTCGCCAGGTACCGAGACATGCATGCCGTCGGTCTGCATCGGACGCTGCAGGCGGGCATCGCCGGAGGCAAGGAGGGGTCGGACTCCATCGTCGTCAACGGCGGCTACCCCGATGACCTGGATCTCGGCGACCAGATCATCTACACCGGACAGGGTGGCCGTGACGAGACCACGCGTCGGCAGGTCGCCGACCAAGAGTTGACCTTGGGAAACGCCGGTCTCGCCGTGGCCTACCGGGACAAGCACCCGGTCCGTGTCATCCGCGGAGCGTCCGGAGACCCGACGTACTCCCCGAAGACCGGCTACCGATACGACGGGCTGTTCAACATCGTCGACATGTGGCCAGCGACAAACGGAGATGGCTTCCGCATCTGGCGCTTCCACCTGGTGCAGGCCGCCGCTCCCGTAACACACGCTGGCCGAAAAGCTGCCACAGCAAAAGCGAAACGGCGCGGCACCACACGCAAGGCCGGCACACGGACAGCGCTGGTCGAGGTTCGCACCGGGCAGCCAGCGTTTCGACAAGATCTCATTAACCGGTACGGGCTCGTCTGTGCGGTGACTGGCGAAGGTCCCGCAGCGGCACTGCAGGCAGCTCACCTGCGCGCCTTCTCCAAGTACAAACGCCACATCCCTACCGAGGGACTGCTGCTGCGGGCCGACATCCACGGCCTGTTCGACACCGCCCAGATGACCATCGACCCGCGCGAACGAACCGTTCTCGTTCACCCAGACCTGATGAGGTTCCCCGACTACGCCCGCCTGGCCGGCCAGCAGCTCGCCATCGACGACACTCTGCTGCCCGATCTAGAGGTACTCGTTGAGCACCATGCCGAGGTCACTGCAGGATGGCCGTAGAAGAGCCAGGGCGTAGCGCCTACAGACGACGGTAGACCAGCGCGTCGCGCCAACGTCAGAAGTCCACGTCGCTCTTCTTCCACCGCACGGCCAGGCTCACTCGGGTGTTCCGTTGCGCCACGAAGTTGACTGCCAGGGTGGCGAGCGTGGGGATTGACATATCGGCACCAGTGTCTGACACACTTCAGCAGTGGGTATCTTCTCGCGGAAGTCGCACCAATCGAGACGTCAACAGCCGGACACCGTAGTCTTATGCGCGTTCCGGGAGCTGACCGATCCAGAACCGCTGAGGAACTTCAACCCCGAACACGCGTATGCCTACCGTTGGGCGCTCCCGGTGCCTCCTGCTGTCGGGCAGTGGGCCATCGTGGACCGCCATGACGGCTCATCAACCATCATCGTGGGCGCCATCGGCGTGAACTCCTACGTGACGAAGGTTGGTGCAGGTTCGCTGGCCTCTATCACTCGTCTCGTCCCGTTCGCAGACGTCGAAAGAGCGCGAGCCTTGGTGGCACAGAAGCTCGCCGATGAACGCGCAGCCGAGGCCACCTGGCTCGCGCACTGCCGCTGGGTCGCCGGAATCGATACCAACGCACCGACAAACCCGCTGCCCACCGGGTTCGACAAACCTCAGCTACCTCGTGAGGCCTACGACCCAGGCAGCGCGCATCAACACGGGAGCAGTTGGTGGCACGCGTACAAAAAGTCCGAGGAACTCCAGCGCCCAGCAGCAGAGAGCGAGCGCTTCAAAGACATCGCCCGCACCTGGTATCGGATCCGTGACACCAATGCCAGAGCGGAGCAACTGTCATCGGTCCGATCCGTCGCCGATGGAGTCGACCTGGACCAAGCAATCCGCGACCTTGAGAACGGCAAAGACTTCGGAGACCAGCCCGGCAACTTTCTGGGCAAACCGATGTGGGACTGGCTTCGCTACGTGGAGGAACTCGCTAAAGCAGGCGAGCCCGCGGCCAGCAAAGCCCTACCCCTCGTCTATGCCTTGATCGTCGTCGCCGAGAGGGCAGCCAAGATCAGCGGCCGCGAACCGGCACCCGCGTACACGTGGCGCGCCGCTATCCTGCATCGCAAGCGCAAAGAGTACCGAGAAGAAGTAGCCGTACTCGAACGCTGGGAGGCAGCGTGCCCACCTGAACGTCGCGGACCTGGGGCGATGCAGCCGAAGCTCGCCCAACGCCTCATCAAGGCTAGAGAACTGGCGAACAAGCACTCTGCATCTGCCCAGTGAGCACTAACGCACAGTCCTGCGCTCCTGTTCAACCTGAGCCAGAGCTACAACAAGATCAATTCGCCTGCAATTCCGAAGACGTCTATTTCCCCCGCTCTCTATCGCGGCTCGTCGCCAGTCCGCATAACGGGCAGCGTGTTGGTGAGAGTGCGCGCGTAGTGACTGAGCAGGGTGGTGAGCTGGTCGGCGTGGTCCCAGAGGGACTCGATGTCTTCGGCGGAGATGGACTCGTCGTCGGGGTCGCCGTTGTCCAGTGCACGCGCCCGCAGCAGTGCGATCACCGCCTCGTCGACCGCGCGGGCTGCCTCAACCGCGGCGGCAGTGCTGGATTCCGGTGTTCCGTGGCCGGTCAGCAGATCGGCAAGTTCGTCCGGGGCTGGCAGTTCCGGCACGCGCGCCTCGGTCCATAAGCCGCCCCACAGCCGACATCGACGCGCTTCCGGTCCTCCGGCTTCCTTCACCACGACTTGCCCGTCATCGGTGTAGCTGACGCGTAGGCCGGCGCGAGCAGCGTGGTCCGCGACCTCCACGGCCATCTCATGGTCGACCTGTCCACGTTCCAGCGGCGTAGCCGCCATCATCGCTCCCAGCCGAGCCAGCACACGACTGCTTTCGGGAATGCCGGGGAGCTCGTGCAGATCTTCGTCAGCCATCCAGCGGGTCGGGTCAGCCGCTACCACGCGAGTAGGAGACACCGGCTGGCCACGCACCGCGGCAACAACGGCGAGCGTCGCCACATCAGCCCACCAGGCAGCGAACTCCCGCGCCGCATCGCGGTGCTCCCGAGCAGCGCGCGTGGCCAGAGTGACGCGCAGGCCTTCGAGCGCGTACCGCGGATCCGGCTGGGCCGGGGACACACCATCGGCAATGCGTTGCTCAAGCTGAGCCTCATGGGCGTCATACAGCTCTTTCATCCGCGCATCAACAGCATCGGACTGCGCGAGGACCTCCTCGGTGACCGCAGCGAGCTCCGCCAGGACTGCTCCGAGGGCGTCTCGGTGCATGCCCTCTCCGCCTGTCTTCGACGAAACAGCCCTGTCCGTTCGATCCGGTCGGCTCACGACAGACCTCCAACCTGGGTGACAGAGCACAATACAACCTCGATCACCGTCAGCAGTCACCATCCACCGGCAAACGGTCGTATTTGTCGGCGGTGCCTCGGGCGAGGTGCACGGGGTAGTGTTGTTCGTTGAGACGGATCTTGTCCTGCAGCGCCGCTGCGAGGTCGATGTCGAGGACGTCGGCGAGGCGGATGAGGTAGGACAGCACATCGTCGATCTCGTGACGGACCTGCGTCGCGATCTGCGGATCCTCCATGATGGCCTCAGCTTCCTCAGGCGTGAGCCACTGGAAAAGCGTGACGAGTTCGCCGGCTTCACCCGCGAGCGCCATCGCTAGGTTCTTCGGTGTGTGGAACTGGCGCCACTCCCGTTGGTCCACAAACTCGGCAAGGGCGGTTCGCAGGTCCTGCAAGTCCACAGGGGTGACTCCCTCGCTATGCGGCGCCGGTAGGTGCGAGACCGGCCGCGTGCGCTGTCGGCGAGCCGGTCCAGTGATCGTCGTTCTGCCACACGCTAGCGATCTGCAGTTCCTCCAGCAGCTCGACGCACGCCTCACCGACCGGCTCGTTGAACAACGCGAGCATGCGCACACCATCGGGGTTCGGGCACACGAACTTGCGATACATCAGCAACTGACCGATAGCCTCACGCACGGCGTTGACGCCGTTGCCTTTCCGCACGATCTTGGCTTCGATCAGCCATTCGTCGTCGCCGCGGGTCGCCACGAGATCGCGGGGATGCACCCGGGTATTGGCGTCGAAACCGGTCGCGATCAGGTGCTCGCCATAGTCTTTGACCAAGGTTTCATGTTTGCGTGACTTGCGGATGGTCCGCCCGGTGATGGTCTGGACGTAGTCGTCGCTGTTTTTGGGTTTGAACTCCGCCTGCGACTCCGGCGGCGGCTGCGGACCCGGTGAAACGATCACCGCGGGGTTGCTCACCGCAAGACCGTCCCGCACCTCGATCGCGACCTGATAGAGCCGGATGAACCGCTGCAAATCGGCTCGCAACTCCTGCTCGGAAGGCATACTGGCGATCTTGTAAGTGCGGGCCACGATGTTGCCGGCCTCGTAATCGCCCGGCAGCGGGCTAGTGTTGCGGAGATCGATCGTCTCCGCCAGCCCCGTGACCAACGAGCGCTCGAGACGCTCACGAATCGCGGCGGACTGGTCCGCGAGCCGGCCACGTGCCTTACTCCCCCACTGCTTTCGTGCGTCGGTGACGCCCTGGTTGAGGCTCAGCGACACCGTCGACATGTCCGCGGCGAACAGGTACACCACATACAGACCACGAGTTGCGGTCTCGGTTTCGTCCGGGTCGAACACCGCGATCCACGGAACGTAGGCGCCCTGGCCCATACCGCCCCGGCCCACAATCGTGTAGCCACGCGCCAGCGACGCCAACGCGGTGCCGGCCGAGCGCAGCAGCACCTGCGCTGCACTGTCCATGCTGGCGTTGCGGTCATAGTTCTTCGCAACCTGCGTGATCAACGTCCCGAGATCCACAACATCCTCCCCAAAGTTGCCCTGCACCGTACCGTGGGACACCGACATGATCGAACAGCCTCCGAGCTCATCCAGATGTCCCGGTGGGACATCTGGATGACCACTGCGTCCGCTGCTGCACGGCCGACACCATCTGGCCGCCCCGCCCTCCGCACGACCACGACCCGGTCACGATGCCCACCTGTCCCCCTGTCGTTGCGGCCCTTCCCGCTGTGGTCTGACGAGCGGCGGAGGACCGCGGGACGCGATCGGGCACACTGACCGTCATGGTGGGGACCTCAGAGGGGCAGAACCTGATTAGCGGTGAGGTGGCCGGCAACGCCGTCCAAGCGAGAGATATCGGCACGGTCATCCTCGAACACCCCGGTCGCCCGTCGACAGTGCCACGGCAACTGCCGGCAGCATCTCCGCTGTTCACCGGGCGCGAAGCGGAACTGGCTCAGCTGACCTCGGCGCTGGAGGACAAGCTGGGCCGGGGGTCTACGGTGGTGATTTCGGCGCTGGCCGGTGCCGGCGGGATCGGGAAGACCTGGTTGGCGCTGCACTGGGCTGATCAGAACGCGGAGCGTTTCCCGGACGGGCAGCTGTTTGTCGACCTGCGCGGCTTCGATCCCAGCGACGACCCCATGCCCGCGCACGAAGCGGTCCGCGGTTTCCTCGACGCTCTCGGTGTCAGCCCGGACAACATCCCCGCGGAGCGGTCGGCGCAGGTCGGGCTCTACCGCAGCCTGGTCGCCACCCGGCAGATGCTCATCGTGCTCGACAACGCCCGCGACAGCGACCACATCGCTCCCCTGCTCCCGGGAGGTTCCCGGTGCACGGTGCTGGTGACCAGCAGGGACCGTATGGCCGGCCTGATCAGCCAGCACAGCGCGCTCCCGGTCACCGTCGAGGCACTCGACGAGCAGCAGTCCCACGCACTGCTCGCCCGCCGGCTCGACGTCGCTCGGCTGGCAGCAGAACCTGGCGCGGTGGCCGAGTTGGTGCGCAGCTGCGCCGGGCTGCCGCTGGCGCTGAGCATCGTCGCCGGCCGCGCGATCCTCGACCCGCATGTTCCGCTAGCAGATCTGGCCGCGGAACTGCGCGACACGGCCACCCGTCTGCAGGCACTCGATGACGGAACCCCGACCACCAGCCTGGAAACGGTGCTGTCCTGGTCCTACCGCGCCCTCACCGCCGACCAGGCCACCGTGTTCACCCTGCTCGGCGCGGCGCCCGGCCCCGATATCAGCGTGCTCGCCGCCGCCAATCTCGCCGGTAAGCGGGAACGCCAGGTGCGAACGATTCTGCGGTCGCTCGAACGCGTGTCACTCCTCCAGCAGCATGCGCCCGAGCGTTACCAGATGCACGACCTGGTCCGGCTCTACGCCGCCCGCCACGCCGACCCCGACAACACTGCCCGGGGCCTGCACCGCCTGGTAACCTTCGCCTGCCACACCGCGCACGCCGCCGACCTGTGCATCGCGCCCAGCCACGTCCCCATCGAGCTCGACGAACTCGTCCCCGGCTGCCGGCCTCGCCCCTTCGTCGACCGTGACGACGCCTGGGCCTGGCTCACCACCGAGCGCGTCAACCTGATGGCCACCCTGCAGCTGGCGGCGAAGAACGACTGGTACTCGGCGGTATGGCAACTCGCCTGGGCCCTGACCACCCTCCAACTCCGCCAAGGACACCTCCACGACAACCAAGCAGCCTGGGAAGCAGGGCTGACCGCGTCCCAGCACCTGCCCGATGTTCGTCTCCGCACCCGCGCCTACCGCCATAGCGGCCGCGCCGCCGCACTGCTTGGCCAGCATGATGACGCACTCCGCCATCTGCGGAGCGGTATCTCCTGGGCCCACGAGCACGGCGATCACCTCGGCGAGGCCCACCTCCACCGCGCGCTGGCCGTGGCCTGGGAACAACGCGGCGAATACGGACAGGCGCTGGAGCACGCCGAACGCGCCTTCCATCTCTACGAGCAGTTGGGTTCATCGGTCAGCGGCGCGCATGCCCTCAATGAGATCGGCTGGTACACCGCCAAACTCGGCGACCTCGACCACGCACGCCAGCATTGCACCCAAGCCCTCGAACAATGCCGGAACCGGCACGACGCCAGCGGCGAAGCCACCGCACTACTCAGCCTCGGCTACATCGCCCACCAGGCCGGCGACACCGACCACGCGATCAACATCTACCACCAGTCCCTGTCCCTCTACCGAGAACTCGGCGACGCCGCATCCGAAGCCACCACGCTCGACTTCCTCGGGGATGCGTTCGCGGCTCGGGACACGACGGCGGCGTGCGAGGCATGGCAACAAGCCCTCGAGCTGTTTCAGTCGCAACACCGCACCAAGGACGCGGACCGTGCCCAACAGAAGATCATCGCCGCCGGGGGCTAACCCCATGCTTTAAGGAGCGTGCGGAGTTGGCCATGTCGGAAGACCGTTAATGAGACAGTCCCCCGCAGGTTGGGCAGTCAGGGTGGGGGATTTCCAGCTTGATGGCGAAGCTGTGGTTCAGCGTGACGAGATTGTATCCGTATATGCAGTTTGTGGGTAACGCTGGCGTGCCGGTGATAAGGCTCATCACGGAATGTGCAACGAGGTTGCCGGTCAGGCCGGCTGATACCGCGTTAGCTGGGTGGGGCCTGGCACTGTGATCGGCTAGGCCCCAGGATGGTTCGTGTCGTTGAGTCTCATTCTCGCTGTGCGCAACACGTAAGCAGTCGTAGCAGGGGCCCGCGTTCGGGCGGAAAAGTCCGAGGGTGACTTGGGGGCCGTGGTAGGCGCCGTAAGCCCAGGCAGTGCTGGTCATGTGGCAGCCTTGGTTCGCCCAGGTGCGGATATCAGCTGGCTGATCGGCGCTGAGCAGCAGCACATCGAATCCTGCACGCATCGCCCGTAGTGTGTCTGGGCTATCAACCGGGGTGGTATCACCCGTGATGATGATGTCACTGTTGTGCTGGCGTAGCCGTTCGAGTGCGACCGTGACTTTGGGACGACCAAGATCGTTCTCCGTGTAGAGGATCTGCCGGTTAAGGTTGGACATTTCGACCGTGTCGGCGTCGATACAGTGCAGATGACCGATTCCGGAGGAAGCGAGCGTGAGAGCAGCAGTGCTGCCGACGCCTCCCATACCGACAATGAGGACGCGAGCTTGCCGCAGGCGTAACTGAGCATCCCAAGTGGACAAACGCGTGGTCCTATCCATCCATCTGAATAACGCGCGACTACGGCTGTATCGCTCGCGTTCGCGTTGGGTGAGGCCGTGAGGGTGGGGATCATCGGCATCTTCGACATATCCGTGATTGACAAGCTGCTGGATGTCGGCTCGGACCTCGTTCTCGTCCCAGGATGCGAATCGACGAGCTATCGCGGCCGCTATTTGGTCTACTGTGAAAGAGCCGTCGAGTAGTTCCAGTAACGCCCAGACAGCACCGTCCGGATCACGGATATCAGACGCGATCCCGAAGATATTCCCGCCGATCCGTACTATCTCCTCGGCGACGCGATAGGGACGATGTTCGGGCTTGATCCGCGGGCGCCACGGAAACACCGCCCTAGGTTCAGAGGGAGGCGCTGAGCTGTTAGCGGCCCTCTCGATCAGCGGGCGAATCGCCGTTTTCGGAGGTTCTTGGTCGCGAGCGACTTCCTCCGCGACTTCAGCCACGCCGACGTTTCCGGCGATTCGAGACGCTGCGACGCGCAGCGCCAAGGGCAACCGCGAGCACACTTGGATAAGGTTCAGGACGGCCTTGGGCTCAGCCTGTACCCGTTCGTTCCCGATGATCCCCCGAACCAGGTCCTCTGCCTCGGTTGCAGAGAGCGGGTCAAGTGAGATCGGGTTCGCGGCCTCGCCGATGATTAACTCAGCTAGACCCGAGCGACTGGTCACTAACACTAAACACCCCGGCGTGCTCGGCAGTAGCGGTCGAACCTGACTCGCGGTCGACGCGTTGTCCAGCACGATCAGCATGCGCCGGCCAGCCAGCAGCGACCGATACAATCCGGTCCGCGCCTCAAGATCTGTTGGCAAACGATCATCGGAGACCCCCAGGGCGTGCAGGAAGCCATTGAGCGCTGTCCCAGGGTCCAATGGCTCACTGGGGCCATGTCCACGCAAGTTGGCAAATAACGTCCCGTCCGAGAACCGATTCTGGACCCGGTGAGCCCACCACACCGCCAGCGCAGTCTTGCCCGCTCCGTCTGGACCGCTCACGACCGCGATCACTACCGCATCACTGCCCTCGCTAGGCGAGACAGTCAAAAGCTCATCGAGTCCGGATACTTGCTTGTCTCGACCTACGAAATTCCGGACTGCGGGCGGTAACTGCCGCGGCACCGGTGCGGGTTCCCCCTGTGGCCCACCACGAAAGACGATCTGCTGGATCGAAGCCGCCTGGACGACCTGACCATCCGCTCTGCCGCTGATCTCGTTCCGCGCGTCCGCCCCATCAGCCATCACAGCAGTGTGCCGTCGTCGAGAACCAGATGCGCGCACCCCACGAGGGTTCACCCTGTTGGCTCAACTCGACGTCCTATCAGCCGAACGCAGCGACGACAAACTCGCTAGCCCGGAGAGGACTACCCAGCGTTGAACCTGGATCGGAGACGGGTGGCCGCGGTCGGCGTCGACGAGAACCTGTTGATCTATGTCGGATCGATGCTCAGGTCGTTGGAGGCTTCGAGGCTCTCCTACTGGGCGCAGTACTGATACAGAATCGTCGGTTCGCGCGATGTTTAAGAGTATGAAGGGAGCACGGGCACTTTGGTGGTTAGACGCACCCGTTCTTCGTTGACAGCTGCATTTACTACGAGATTACTGCTCGGCCGGTAATGATCATGCACACCAGCTCCACCAGCTGCCTGGCAACGGCCGACCTCATCTGGGCCAGGATCTGATCAATCCGCCTACCGAGCGTAGCCGGCGACGCCCGACAGGCAACTAAGGCGTACATCTCTTGCAGCGCATCGCTCAGCCGTGGCGGGCCATCTCGTCACGGCACCAGAACCGCACTCTCGGGTCGGGTTCGTCCAGCGTGACCAGGTGCACCAGTCCCTGAGCACGATGTGCTGGAACTCGTGGATCAGGGTGGTGAGAGCATCATGCCGTCGTTGGATAGGCCGACCACCGCGCTGCCGGAGGCACACATCTGCTCCTGACGATCGTGCTCGAGCCGGTTTCCCCCGATCCGGGCCGGCGCGCTCTCGCTTTCTGGCGTCAGGACGATCCGGCGGTCTGGCCGCCCGCGCTCGGGGCGTCCGCGAGATCGAGATGGACGAAGTCGAGTTCCCGGGTCGACGACGTGATATTCGAGGCCGAGGGCGTCTGGTCGGGTCAGAGTATCGAATCCTTGCTCCCGCGAACATTGATCAATCTTCGCGCACAACGATGAGCCAAGAAGCATGCAACCGACCAGCCGCAACTGCTGCGGTACGGGTACCGGCTCGGGATCCGTTCGATGGAAGGGATCCGGTCACTGCATTGTCACTGTACGTGATATGCCCGGCGGGACTCTATGCTGGCAGACCCGTCAGCCGACCGGTTGCACTATTCCGGTCGCGCGAAGTTCGAGGAGTACCCATCGAAGCAGTACTGAGCGACGACCGTTGGATCGGGCTGGTGATGGCGAAATCACCGGGAACCGGGCACTCCATCAGACGAGTTCACGAGCGGTCTCCGTGGCGGGCTGCCGGTGGTCCTGTGGCATCCGGACGCCGGTCCGGAGGACTTGCGCGAGTTGCTCGACTGGGTACTGGCCACGGAGCGTGGATTTATCGAGCTTCCGGATCGTCGCAAATTGGCGAACTCGCGGGCGACGGTGCCGTCAAGAATTCTCTGGCCGATGATTTGGTGGTAACGCTGGACGATCCGAAAATGGTAATCGTTCTCGACCAACCGTTGATCCCGACTCGACAGTAAGGGGATACTGCAGAGGAGCGTGAACAACCAGGACGCAGCGCCTGATTGGCGGTTTTATCGCGGCACCGCAGGCCGCTCCACGACCTCGACCTCACCCAGCTCCTGACCGCACCATCGCCATGGCGCACCTCTCGCGGCGGCCCGTTGCCCGAGCACCACATGCCGCCGCCGGACGACAGCTAGGCGGAACGACAGCTCGGCACGCGTTCACCGTGTCCGAGCATAGGAGATCGACCCCAACGAGATGAACATGGTCAACGCCGCGCTCTATCTGCCGTCCCCCCTTTTGGCGACCGGTAACCCAGGAACCGGAAAATCCAGTCTCGCCTACCGGGTCTCCCGCGAACTCGGTCTCGGCCAAGTGCTGTGCTGGGCGATCACCAGCTACACGACGCTGGGTCGGGCCTGTACGACTACGACGCGATCGGCCGCGCACAAGCTGCCGCAACCAGCAAGGTGCAGCGCTGCAGTAAAACCGAGAAGCCGCCGACCGGCGGCTTCGTCTGGCTCGGCCCGCTGGGCACCGCGTCCTGCCGGCACGGCTGTCCCGGGTGTGCTGATCGGAGAACTGGACAAGTCGGAAGCGGATCCACCCAACGATTTGCTGTCAGTTTTCGAGGTCGGTGAACTCGCCATCGAAGAGCTGCCCCGGGTGCGCAACCGACGCGCCAAGGTCATCGTGCACACCGCCGATCCGCACCGCGCTGTCGTGGTCCGGGACGGTCTGATCGCCTGCCGCGCTTTCCTGATCGTTGTGATGACCAGTGACAGCGAGCGGGAGTCCTCGCCCGCGTTCCTGCGCCGCTACCTGCTGTCGCGGATCGAGGATCCTGCTCTCGAGCAGCTCGTCGCGATCGTCGCCAGTCATCTGATCGACGGGCAAAGCGAGCACCTCGTCCGCGAGCTCGCCGAGCGGCGCAAGACCGAAGGCGGTCTGCCGACCGACCGGCTGCTCAACGCGGTGTACCTGGCCGCCTCAGGCTCCTACCGACTGGACCACGAAGCATGGTCGTGGCGGACGGACGCGCTCTGGCAACGATTGACGGCGCGGTGACGTGGGCAGCTCAGCCGGCACCCCCGACCCGCGTTCCGCCGCACCGGCAGAACCACAGTTATACGCCCCCTGGACCGGACGCGAGGCTCGGCCTCGACAACCTGAGCTGGAGCAAAGTCGCAGACATCGTGTGGCTGACCGTCGCCATCGCTCCCCTGGGAGGCGCACCCGGGCCCGCGCAGGTGGAAGAGGCGGAGCCGATGTTCGGCAGCTGCGCGATCCCGATACGGCAGGTGCGCTAGGCGGTGCGGCTGTCCGACTACTACTCACCACGGTACCCGTCCACCTTGGCGTCGCCCGGGTGGTAGCACAGCATTTCCTGCCAGAAGCGGGTATTCAGCACCTCGTCGAACTACTGGTTTCGGGGATCCTGTACGCTCCCGGACCCAAGGAGGGGGAGTCCACTTGGGACACAGGTGGATCCCTCGCCTTTCCCGAAGCAGTTCGGGAATTGCTGCTCAGCGGCGCGCGGCGGTCGGAAACGGCGGGCGTCGTGCAGGTGGCGGCAGCCCACTTCGGTGGCAGAATTCCGGCACTCTCGGCTCTGCGAGACGCGATTGCCGACCCGCACAACACGCCGGACCCGGTGCTCACCTCCGAGTCGTCGGCCGACGTCGAACTGGAGAACGCCGTGATGCGCGCGCTCTCTGGCCCGTACCTGTCCCGTGCGGAGCAGCTGCGAAACGAATCAGCTCGCACCTGCGCTAACTCTTTCCTGAATCAATCAAGACTGTGAGTCCCAAGATGCCCGAGACGGTCGAGAGCGTGACCAGGCCGATGCCGCATCCCGCGGCGACGGGCACCCGGAGCTTCCCCAGCCGCCAGCCCGAGGACCCGCCACCGGTCTGGGGCAACGTCCCGCCCCGCAACCCGAACTTCACCGGACGCGGTGAACTTCTCGACCAGCTGGCCAAACGTCTCACCAGTGGCACCACGGCCGTCCTCCCGTCGGCCGTGCACGGACTCGGTGGTATCGGCAAGACCCAGATGGCCACCGAGTACATCTACCGCCATCTCCAGGACTACGACCTCGTCTGGTGGATCGACGCCGCGCACACCACCCAGATCCGCGCCGGTCTCACCGAACTGGCCCGTGTCCTGGGCGTGCAGGGCGCGACCGAGGCCAACATCGCGGTCCCCGCCGTCCTCGAAACGCCGCAGACCGATCGCCAAGGTACCGAGATCAACCTCGACGGCGCCGACGAAATCACCGAGAAACGCAGTGATTTGCCCCCTCCCGTCGAGCAAGCGGCCGCCTTGCGTGCGGTAACCGGCATGCCTGCACACGAATACCTTCGCCTATTCGACGAGACGGTGGAAGAAATCCTCGACACCGCTTCGACCCCAGACTACGAATTATCCGTCGCCGCCTGGAACGTCTTGTTCGAAGAACTGAAAACCTACGATCCGGCAGCCCACCAGATCAGCCGGGTCTCGATCTCCCCGGAACTGGACCCCACGCTACGCGATCCGATCAATCTGCCCCGCGCGATCCGAGACATCAACCGGTACGGCCTCACAAAGATCGACCACAGCAACAGCACATTTCAGCTGCACCGCCTGGCCCAGGAGCGGCCGTAATGACCGCCGACCCGGAAAACACCGAGACCTCACCGACCGCCAGCACACCACCAGACGACAGGCAGACCCCGTGCGCGGCTCGCCACACACCACCAACAAAGGCATCCTCTACAAAAAACTTGTTTGAGTTCCTTGGCAGCCTCGTTGCCGACGCCAACAAGACCACCAACGCGCAGAAGCTCCTTAATACCAGCGCCGCCGCAATCAGCCGCGTTGTCCTGAGCATCGGACTAATCATTGTGGCCTGCATGACTGCTGTAACAGCGGTATCTCACTACGCTGGAATCGGAATTACCATCAGTGGCGGCATCGTACTTGCGACAACCGGCGGGGCCGGCTTACTCACCTGGACAACACGGAAGATCTGGAAGCGGAAGCGCCACGATTCAAAATAGCGCTGCAATCTGGACCTTCGCGACCGTTTCTGGACCAGTACCGCCGGAACCACAGTGAGGCAAACCCTGGATCCCAGGCCGCGAGCCGGAAACCCCGAGCCCAATGCGACATCGCCTCATGCTGACATAGCGGCTCCCCTGGGCACCAAGATAGGAGCAGGTGGGCGCTCTGCGATGAGCTGGACGCCCCAGTCGGCGCTCTGCTCCACGGTCGGAGGCCGGTCGTAGTACACCGGTTGCCGGTCCGCTGTCCCCGAGGAATTCGAGGTGGTTCATGCGCGCGCGGCAGGACCACAGACGGGTCCAGGCGCAGGTGCCGGGCTCGCCAGCAAGCGAGGTGCTCCTGGGTGGCGGTCAAGGTTGTATCGAGGCGCAACGCGCGCCAGCCGTGCTGGCGCCAGTAGACGAATCCGGTGGCCGCACGCCAGGCGTCTGCTCTGCGTCGGTGAGTGCCCGCCAGAAGGCGGTAACGCAGAAGAAGGCGCGAAACCTTGCAAGGCACCGCTCAGCGGTCGCGGATCGTCCCGCCATGGCACGTAGATCCGCTCTCCTGGGTCGGACTGGCGCAGCACACCTCGAGCACGAAGTGCTGGAACTCGTGGCCCAGGGTGGCGGCAAGCGCCGCGCCGTCGGTCGGCAAGCCGACCACCGCACTGCCGAACGCTTCCCCAGTCGACGCGCGCGGATTCCGGACAGGATGTGCAGCTTCGGCACCAGCGAAGACAGATCGGCTTCTCGACGCGGCCTACTTGCAGCGACATATTCGCAGGCTAAAGGCCGTTTCGAACGCCCAGCGACGCAGGCCCACATAAACCTAGCCATCTGCGACAGCTAACTGCGGCGGCGCCGAGCAAACCTGCCGGTCACGAGAATCCGCAGCTCACGCCGGGGATGGTTTCGTGTGGATGCTGTACGAACCGCCCCGGGGATACGAACGCACACTCAAGGAAGTTGCAGGTCAGTGGCCTGGACGAGGTTGGGGATCTGGTTCAGCTCGCCCCTCGGACACAGACCATACCCCCAACTGTGCGGGTCGAGAGCCGTCTCGGCTCGCACTGTTCGTTTGCCGGGTTGGTAGACCAGCCGCAAACCCTAGCTGGCGGTAGACCTCCGCCTTGTCCGCGGGATCGGCATCAGCGATCACCTGCCGTAAATCACCGAGTGTCCGCACGATGGTTTCGATCCCGTCCTTCGACATCCGCCTGCGGCCACCGCCCGACGGCAACCGCGCTGTCGCCTCCGCACGGCGCGCTTGTACTTCGGCCATCCACTGGGCCACCATCCGCGGATCGGCGCCAGCTTCGAGAGCGGCGCGATGCCGTGCGAGTTTCTGGTCGCACTCCTCGATCAGCCGAGAAGCAGCCGAGGCCCCGGGTCGTGATCGCCGTCAGGCTGAGCGTGACAGAGAGCCTCGATCGTGTCCGTCAACCGGTGCGACGCGAAGGCTGTAGTGAGCCACTGATCCAGCGGCTCGATCAGTTCCCGCTCGGCCAGGTACACATTGCGCGGGTGCCGCACCTTGTTCGCCAACCCGTACTCGGTCGGGAACCGGCAGCGGTAATACAAGGTCTCCTTGCTTTGTTGTCCCTGCATCCGCCGCCCGCACAACCCACCATGCAGCAGGCCACGCAGCAGGTACACGATGATCGACGCCCCCACCCGAGGCACCCCCATCGGCACCCGCAAGATCCACTACCCCGGAGACGACATCGCCGGAGGAGGCCGCATCACCGCGTAAGCGACCGATGTAGAGTCTCAATGATCTTGGCATTTTCTCAGTGATCTTGGCACCTGGATAGCACTTGTTCCATCCAGCATGAGATTCGTTGCAGGCGCCCGGTATCACTGCGACGTTCGGTTGCCGTCGCCCGACGCGCCGTCGAAGTTCCTCCGCCCACTCGGCGAGTGGGTGTATTCGTCCAGTTGCCAGCACTTCTCCGGCCGCAGACAGGTGGGAAGGTCGCGATGGTCACGGTGGACGCCGACGAGGTCTTCGTGCACGTACGCGCCCTTCACCTGCAGGCGTAGAGCGCGTCTACAGCTGGCTTGGTATGGACGTCGCGATGACCGGGTCCGCACTGCCGTGGCGAAAGTTCCATTGACACAAAGGGCATCGGCACTTCCCGGGGTTGCACTGGCCGGCGACCGAGAACGATCACGTGCTGTCAGGAACGCGGGCGCAGGACTTCACCCGGCGTGGTCGCCGAAGTCCAGAGTGGACCGTGAGCATCGACCCGGGCCGCTCGCCGTTAGTCAGAACACCACCGAAATGCGAAAAGAATTCAGTGTTACCGAAATTTCGGTTCTCGCGACGTGTTGCCCTTCGCCCTTTCCGCGCTCCGTTGCCGAGGGCCCGACTGGCAGCGATCCCGCCCGCTCGCCGGGTCAAGGCCTTACCCAAGAACCGGCCGGCCGGGCCGGTGACCGGGTTTCCACCATCCACTTTGGACTCTGCACTGGCCGGCCTGTACTCGCGCCGCCCGCCGCGACCGTACGGGACCGTTCGTCCGCCAGTCATGACAACGATAACGAGACAGGACAGATTGGCATGCATTCGACGAAGGTCGATTGCACACGGCGGCCGGCCGTGGCATGGTCTCTCAGCATCAGACCCCGGTTCCTGGCCAGGAGCAGAATCCGCTTCGGCGCGCGGGAGGCATTTTCCGGTTGTCTGACAACGTTGTCATCGACGGTTCGCGCGGTGGCGCGCGGCGGAGAGGGAAGAATCCATGTCGAGTACATGGTCACGGCGCGTCAGACGCGTCCCCGCGGCGATGCTCGTCCTCCTGACGCTCGCGGCGAGCGCGACCGCGGTCACCCCGGCGAGTGCCGCGACGCTCGCTCTCACCCAGTACGTGAACCCGTTCATCGGCACCGACGACAGCAACGCGCCCAACCCGGTGCCGGGCGGGGCGGGCGGCAGCACCTATCCCGGCGCGGTGGTGCCGTTCGGCATGGCGCAGTTCAGCCCGGACACGCCCACCGCGTCCCCCTCGGGCTATCGCTACGGCGACACCAAGATCGAGGAGTTCAGCCTCACCCACTTCAACGGCGCCGGTTGTCCCAACAACGAAGACCTCGGCCTGCTGCCGGTCACCGGCGCGCTCGGGAAGTCCCCCGGCACCAATTGGACGAGCTACGCGAGCAGCTACACCAAGGCCAACGAGTCGGCCGCGCCCGGCTACTACAAGAACAAGCTCGACACCTACAACACCACCGCCGAGCTCAGCGCCACCCAGCGCACCGGCATGCTGAAGCTGACCTACCCGAACACGACCAGCGCCCGGCTGCTGGTCAACACCGGCCGCAGCGCCACCGGCAGCCGCGACGGCTCGATCAGCATCAGCGGCCGCCAGCTGACCGGTTCGGTCACCGGCGGCGGGTTCTGCGGCTCGTCGAGGACCTACCGGATCTTCTACGTGATCCAGTTCGACCGCGCGCCCAGCGGGTTCGGCACCTGGCTCGGCGACAAGGTCACCGACGGGTCGTCGAGCGCAGGCGGCACGAACTCGGGCGGCTATCTCACTTTCGACACGTCCGGCAACACGACGGTGCAGGCGAAGGTCGGTATCTCTTTCGTCAGCGTGGCCAACGCGCGGGCGAACCTCGACGCGGAGAACTCCGGATTCGACTTCGCGGCCGTGCGCGCCGCCGCGGACAAGAGCTGGAACACCGTCCTCAACCGCGTGCAGGTCGGCAGCGGCGCCGGTTCGGATCTGCAGAAGTTCTACACGGCCCTGTACCACGTGTTCCAGAATCCGAACATCGCCAGCGACGTCAACGGCGAGTACTTCGGGTTCGACCAGAAGGTGCACACCGCGAACCACACCGTCTACCAGAACTACTCCGGCTGGGACATCTACCGCTCGTGGTCGGCGTTGATCGGTCTGCTGGCGCCGAACGAGGCCAGTGACATCGCGAAGTCGATGGTGCTGGACGGCCAGCAGGGCGGGCTGCTGCCGAAGTGGTCCCACAACAGCAACGAGCACTTCGTGATGACCGGCGACCCCGGCCCGATCATCGTGTCCAGCATGTACGCCTTCGGGGTGCGAGACTTCGACACCACCGCGGCGCTGGCGCTGATGGACAAGAGTTCCCGCGGCGGCACCATGCAGGGCCGGGCCATCCGGGGGCGCGAAAGCGGCTACCTCGACCGCCACTACATCTACGAGGACCCGTCGGACTCGCTGGAGTACTCCGCTTCGGACTTCGCCATCGCGCAGTTCGCCCGCGCACTCGGCGACACCACGAAGTACGACACCTACATGCAGCGGGCGCAGTGGTGGATCAACGTGTTCGGGCGCGACTCCGGCTACATCCAGCCGCGTGGCAGCGACGGCACCTGGGCGTGGCCGGTCACGCCGTCGAGCGACGCGGGCTACACCGAGGGAAACCCGGCGCAGTACACGTGGATGGTGCCCTACAACTACCAGGGCCTGATCAACCTGATGGGCGGGCCCAAGACCGCGATCCAGCGGCTCGACCACCACTTCACCAAGCTCAACGGGGGCCTGACACAGCCGTACTTCTACATCGGCAACGAGCCCGAGCACGGTGTGCCGTGGGCGTACAACTACGCCGCCTACCCGCAGGGCACCAGCGCGGCGGTGCGGCGCGTGATGAACGAGTCGTTCACCACCGGCCCGGGTGGCCTGCCCGGCAACGACGACCTCGGCGCCACCTCGGCGTGGTACGTCTGGTCCGCGCTGGGCATGTACCCGGCAACGCCGGGCACGGACGTGTTGGCGCTGCACGGCCCCCTGTTCTCCTCGGTGACCATCAACCGTCCGAACGGGACGGTCAAGATCACCGGAACCGGTGCCGGGCAAGGGACCCAGTACGTGCAGAACCTGAGCGTCAACGGCACCGCGACGACGAAGTCGTGGATCCGCTACGGCGACATCGCGGGCACCGCGACGCTGAACTACACGATGGGTTCCTCGCCCAGCGCGTGGGGAACCGGCGCCGCGGACGTCCCGCCGTCCTACAACGACGGGTTCACACCCCCGGCGGCGGCGCCGAACCTGGGCACGAACCTCGCCCAGGGCAAGCCCGCCACCGGGTCGGCGCCGTGCACCTCGGCCGAAGCCGCGGCCAAGGCGTTCGACGGCAGCCTGGCGAACAACAGCAAATGGTGCTCGAACGCATCGGGGACGAAATTCCTCCAGGTCGACCTCGGAGCCGCGCGGACCGTCTCGTCGTTCGTGCTCGAACACGCCGGGCTCGGCGGCGAGACCACCGGCTGGAACACCGGCGCGTTCACCATCCAGACCTCGGCCGATGGAACGAACTGGACGACCGTGGTGAACGTCAGCGGGTCACGAGCCAGTCGCACCTACCACCCGATCACCGCCAGATCGGCGCGGTACGTGAAGCTCAACGTCAGCACCCCGGCGAACAACGGCAACGACGCCGCGCGGATCTACGAATTCGAGGTCCACGGCTGATGGTGGTGTGCCAGGAACGGAGGCGCGGGGCCTCACCCGGCGTTACTCGCCGCAGTCCGGAGTGGACTGTGAGCCTGTCCGGTCATGTCTCGGGAGTGCGTATCCGTCTGCTGTTCGCCCTCGTCGCCGCGACGCTGCTCGCGGTGGCGGTGCCCGCGACGGCGGCCCCGTCCCCGAATCCCGCCAAACCCTATGGCGTCGAAGGCCTGTATCTGCTCAACAGCAGGTACAACGGTGACATCGGCGCCACCCGAGGCTGGCAGGTCACCTGGAAGGTGCCCGCGGTCAGCAACGGCAAGGACGCCTGGGGCGCGGTCGGCGAGTGGTACTACAACCTCGAATCCGGGATCTACTACAACAACGACGTCGGCTGGGCCGTGTACTTCTTCGGCGATGACAACGGCTTGGAGAACAACCCCGACTGCACACCGACCTGGTCGACCGGCAGCATCTGCCGGGGCCTCTCGCACCTGGCGGTCGGCAAACAGCTGACGTTCACCTACGAGTACTGCAAGTCCGACAGTCAGATCTGCCTCTACGTCGATCTCCAGGACGGCAAGGGCCGCCGGTTCCTGGCCTCGGACAAGCGCAGCACCGTCGAGATGTACGCCCACGACATCGAGACCTTCGCCGACGGCAACCGCGTCGAGCCGAAGATCCCGTGCGACAAGCCGACCAAGATGGTCAAGCAGTCGGTCAAGGGCACCGACGGCAAGTGGACGACCATGACCGGGAACAAGTGGAAGTTCGAGGACACCAGTCCCCGCTACCAGTTCCGCAACGTCAAGACGTCGGCGAACCCGGCGAACTGGGAAAGCTGCTCGGAATGATCTGGCCCGCCGCGCCGGCCGCGCAGCCGGATAACGTCGTGCCCGCCGGGCAGGTGCTCGACCTGCGTGGCAGCGCCGCGACGCGGCTGCTCGCCGGCGCGGCGGCCAACGGTGATCACCGCGTCACGGCCACGGTCACCTTCACCGACGGCACCGTCGGGCAGGCCGACCTGTCCTTCGGCGACCGGGTGTTCCCCGGTGGCGCCACGACCCGTGTGTTCGAAAACACCCGCCTCGCGCGCACCGACCACCGCAACCCACGAGGCACCGGGACATCGGTCTACGCGAGCACACCGTGCGAGGCACCCGCGGGGCGAACACCTCGCCACGATCACGATGCCGAACGACGCGAACCTCGACGTCGTCACGATCGGACGGGCTGAGGCCAGTCCGGTGAGGTCTGTGATCGCAGCCGTCGTGATGGTGGTCGTCGTCGGGTGTGACGCCTTCGAGGCCGCCAGTACCGCGGCGGCTGCGGTGGACAAGGCCAGCGTGTCCCAAGAGGACGTCAGTCCGTTGTCGGCGGCTGAACGCGGGGACGAGAAGTAAGATGTGTGAGCGACGTGGAGCGGCGTATGGCGACGGCTGCCGAATCTGGGGCGCGTGGTCTGCCGGTGCGCTTGACCAGCTGGGTGGGACGGCGTCAGGAGGTCGCCGAGCTGCGGAATCTGCTGCGCGGCGAGCGGTTGGTGACCGTGGTGGGCCCGCCCGGCGTGGGCAAGACCCGCCTGGCCGCGCAGGTGACCTCCCCGGCGGCGGGAGGATTCCCGGACGGGGTGGCGTTCGTCGAGCTGGCCGAACTCGCCGACGCCGGGCTGGTGGCGAACACGGTCGCGGTGGCGCTCGGGTTGCCTGGTGCCGGGACGCCGGCGCTGGTGGCCGCGTCGCGGGAGCGGCGGACGCTACTGGTGCTGGACAACTGCGAGCATCTGATCGACGCCTGTGCCGAGCTGGTCGCGGCGATGCTGCGGGCCTGCCCGAGGCTGGTCGTGCTGGCGACCAGCAGGCAGCCCCTCGGTGTGGCCGGTGAGCGGCTGTTCGTGTTGTCACCGCTGGCGGTTCCGGATCCGGACGAGGTCGGGTCGGCCGCCGAGCTCACGCGTTACAGCGCGGTGTCGTTGTTCGCCGACCGGGTCCGGGCGGTCCTGCCGTCCTTCGAGATCACCGAGGACAACTATCCGGATGTCGCCCGGCTGTGCCGCGGTTTGGAGGGGTTGCCGCTGGCGATCGAGCTGGCCGCGGTCCGTGTCCGGTCGCTGTCGGTGCGGCAGCTGTCCGACCGGCTGGGCACCCGGTTGTCGCTGCTGACCGGCGTCACGCGTGCGGCGCCGCAACGGCAGCGCACGTTGCGTGGCACCGTCGACTGGAGCTATCGGCTGTGCACACCGCAAGAGCGGCTGGTGTGGGCGCGGGCCTCGGTGTTCGCCGGATCGTTCGACCTGGACGCGGCCGAGCGGGTGTGCGGTGGTGCCGGGGTCGAGCCGGACGCCGTGGTGGACCTGATCGACGGCCTGGTCGGCAAGTCGGTGCTGGCAGTGCGGGAGCACGCCGGGGAAAACCGGTATCGCATGCTGGAGACGCTGCGGGAGTACGGCCGGGAGCAGCTGCCCGCCGAGGAGCTGCGGCGGGTGGGCCGCCGGCATCGGGACTGCTACGCCGCCCGGGCACGCCGGGTGCGTGAGGCGGAGGGATCGCCGGACACGCTGCCGCTGTGCCACCGGCTGCGGCCGGACCATCCGAACCTGCGGGTCGCCCTCGAGTTCTGCCTCCGTACCCCTGGCGAGGCCGACGCCGGTGTCGCGATGACGACCGACCTGCACCTGTACTGGCAGATGGGGCGCCTGAACGCCGAGGCCCGGACCTGGCTGGACCGGCTGCTGCCGAACGCCTCGCCCGACGGTCCGCGGAAATGCCTGGCCCTGCTGTACAGCGCCGACTATCGCCTGCACGAAGGCGCCTTGGAACGGTGCGCCGAACTGGTGGCCGAAGCGACCGACCTCGCGGCCCGTACGGGCGACGAGGCACTGGTCGCGCGAGCCCGGTTCACCGCCGGGTTTCTCGCCGAGTGCCAGGGCGATCCCGGCCACGCCGCCGGGATCTTCTCGGCCGCGGTGGCCGGATTCCGCGCGGCGGGCAACCGGCGGGGCGAGCTCATCGCGCTCAACCACCAGGGCTGGAGCACCGGTTTCTCCGGCGACCCGGACCGTGGCAGGGCCCTGGTGCGGGAGGGCCTGGTACGCGGTACCGAGTACGGCGACCGGTACGCCCGCGTCTACGCACTGGCCTCGCTGGTCATGCTCGAAGCCGAGTTCGGTGCCGCGACCACCGCCGCGCGCGACCTCCGGGCGCTGAAGGCGGCCATCGAGGAAACCGGACTGGATCGGTGGGACGTCGAATGGCTCGCCAGCGCGGGCTGGGTGGCCGGGCGCCTGGGCGACCACGCCCGCGCCGCCACGCTGTACGGGATCACCGAAACCGCCTGCCGTACCCAGGGCATCGCCATGCACACATTGGCGGCGTTCGAGATCCCGAACGCCCGGCACGTCCAGAGCAGCCGGGAAGCCCTCGGCGACCGCGAATTCGAGAAACACTTCACGAATGGCGCGGCGATGTCCGAACGCGACGCGCTGCGCTACGCCGGCGACACCCCCTCCCCGCGGGCCGGCACCGACCCGCTCACCGGGCGGCAACGCGAGATCGCCGAACTCGTCCGGCGAGGCCTGACCAACCGCCAGATCGCCGAGCACCTCGTCATTTCCCTGCGCACCGCGGAAACCCACGTCGCCCACATCATGACCAAACTCGGCTTCACCAACCGCACCCAGATCGCCGCCTGGGTCGTCGAGCGTCCTCCACCGCGTCGTCAAGCCGGATCTCGGGTGGGAGGCGGCGCGGTCGACAGGACGCGCCGGTGAGCGACCACTCGATGCTGTCAGGCCATCGGATCACACCGCCCCCGAAGCCGAGGGACGCCCTTGTCGCATCGTTCGGGATGTTCACCGCTCTCGCTTGTCTTCGAAATCCGCACGGCCCGGCGCTCACAAAGATGACAAATGATTCCGGGGATGGGGGATATCGGCCTGGGCAGTGTTGACACGGCTTCCCCGCCCCTCCACGCTTTCTTCCGCGTCCAGGGTTTTCCGAGTGGGAGGGACGGCAATGCCTTCTTTTGCTCGCCGCAGGGTTGTTTCCGCCGTGGCCGCCGCGGTGATGACCGTCGGCGCGGCCGTCGCGCCGAACGGCCCGGCTGTCGCCGGTCAGGTGGGCGGCAACCCGTATCCGGGCGCGGAATGGGAACGCGGCGATCCGGCCGCGGCCGGATTCGACCCGGTCAAACTGACGCGGATCGCCGAGGAACTGAAGGCGGACAAGACGAACTGCCTCGCGGTCGTCCGGCACGGGCGGCTGGTCGCCGACTGGTACTGGAACGGCACCGGTCCCGAGTCCGCGCAGGAGGTCTGGTCGGCGACCAAGTCGGTGTCGAGCACGCTGGTCGGCATCGCGCAGGCCGAACACAGGCTCGCCGTCGAGGACAAGGCGTCGCGCTACATTCCCTCCTGGGCGGGCACCCCGTCCGCCGACGTCACGGTCAAGGACCTGCTGAGCAACGACTCCGGACGGCACTGGAGCAGCTTCGCCGACGACGCCGTCAAGGTCTTCGCCGCGCGGGACCGGACCGCGTTCGCCGTCTCCCAGCGCCAGGACGTCCCGCCCGGCCAGTTCTGGGCCTACAACAACACCGCCATCCAGACACTCGACGCCGTGCTCCACACCGCCACCGGCGACAAGCCCGTCGACTACGCCAGGAAGAAACTCCTCGACCCGCTGGGCATGAGGCACTCGAACATGACCCAGGACCAGGCGGGCAACACCAATACGTTCATGGGCCTGCAGTCGACCTGCCAGGACATGGCCCGCTTCGGCTATCTCTTCCTGCGCAAGGGACAGTGGAACGACACCCAGCCCGTGCCCGCGCAGTGGGTCGCCGACGCCACCGGAAAGCCCTCGCAGGACATCAGCGCCGCCTACGGATACCTCTGGTGGCTCAACCGGCTCGGCCCCGTCGCCACCGTGCAGAAACCCATGACTCGCGACGAGAGCACGAAAGCCCCACGTACCCAACTCGTCCCGTCGGCCCCGCAGGACATGTACTGGGCACTCGGCCTCGGCGGCCAGATCCTCCAGATCGACCCCGGCTCGGACACCGTCGTCGTCCGCCTCGGCCCCGCCAACCTGACCGCCGCCTTCCCCACCCCGGCGAAAACCGCCAGGATCGTCACCGAGGCACTGGTCCGGCCGTGATGTCGTGCTCGTTCCGTCGTCCGGAACGTTGTTTCAGTGCGTGGGCGATCACCCGCGATACAGTTTCGCTTCGGCAATTCGTATGCGGGTTATGGTTTGTTTTCCTGTCCTGTGGACATTGATTCACGGCACTTGTCCTCGAATCGTCTACACATTAACGTCCCCCTCGGCGGGCAACCGGAAACCCGGATTGCAGCCCACGTTTCTCTTTCCTTCCCCGCACCGAAGAAAGGTCCGGAAATGTCATCCATGTTGAAAGCCGCCAAGCGTCCCGCGGCCAGAGCGGGCGTCCTCGCCACCGTCACGGCGGTCACCGTGGGGCTGCTCGGCGCCGGTACGGCGAGCGCCGCGGACAAGGAACTGACGTTCACCGGCGAGTTCCCGATCATCGGCACGCAGTCGGTGAAGACCGTCGTGCACGCGGACATCCCCGCGAGTGTCCAGCCCGGCGACACGGTCGACGTGCCGTTCAGCCTGGACGTGGACGCCGGTGCCTCGGCGGGTGACGGCCTGCGGCTGATCGGTGCCACGAAACTGTCCGGCACCATCACGTCCTCGGTGACGCTGACCGCGAACGGCGGCCAGACCGTCCCGCTCAGCGTCGAGGTACCGATCCCGGAAACTCCGGTGCCGGCGCAGGGTCCGCTCACTTTCAAGGCGGACGGCACCGTGAAGTTCACCATTCCGCAGGAAACCCCCACGGGTGAGGCGAAGACCACCGTGGACCCGAAGGCCGGCACCCACATCAAGACCGACGTGCAGGATCCGTCGCTGGCCGAGTTCGACGTCAACCTCCAGCTCGACCCGCCGGACCAGGACACCCTGCTCGGCACCACCCAGGTCGGCTGAGCGACCGGTGTTCCGGCGCGGTGGGGTGCTCCCCGCGCCCCACCGCATCCGGAGCGTCGCGGACGTGAAAAGGAAAGCGATGACCAGATCCTTCCGGCGGGCCGTACTGGTGGCCGCCAACGGGCAGCCCGGCACCTACCGGACCTACCCGGCCGACCACGGCGGCACACCGGTCGCCGCGCTGCCGGACACCACCACCTTCGTCCGCACCCTGTTCGCGAGGTGACCCGGCCACAGCGGCCGAACACCCCGGCCATGTCCTCAATGGACAGTGCGGCGCCGGGCCGGTCAAACGCCGGATGTCGCCGACCGGGTTTGCGGCACACCGGCGATCCCGGTACGCGGAATCACGGGGCGTTGGACGGAGAGGCGTCCGACGGGACGGAACCCCGGCAGCAGGTCCTCGATCAAGGCCCACTGATCATCTGAGAGCCACTGAAACCGCGACACGACCAGCAGCATCCCAATAGTCAACCGGGATGTTTGTCAGACACGCCCTAGCCGCGGGATCACCCGTGCGGCGACGAGTTCGACCGTTGTGTGGTCGCCCGCAGCCGGTCCTTCCGGACCTTGCCCGAACCGGTCCGCGGCAGGGCGTCGCGGACTTCCAGATGTACCGGGATCTTGTACTTGGCCAGCCGGGAACGCAGGAACTCGCGGAGTTCGTCCCGGGTCAGCCGGGTGCCCGGCCGGCACACCACGTACGCCTTGCCAGCCTCGCCCCATTTCTCGTCGGGGACACCGACCACGGCCACCTCGGCGACCGCGGGGTGCTCGAAGATCGCGTTCTCGACCTCGGCGGGGTAGACGTTCTCGCCACCGGAGATGAACATGTCCTTGACCCGGTCGACGACGTAGAGGTGGCCTTCGTCGTCGATCACGCCCATGTCGCCGGAGCGGAACCACTCGTCGTCGGTGCGAGACGCGGCCGTGGCTTCCGGGTTCCGCCAGTAGCCGGGGCTGACGTTCGGGCCGCGGACGAGAACCTCGCCCGGTTCGCCGGGCGCGACGTCGGTGAGGTCTGGACGCACGACGCGCACGCTGGTGAAAAACGCCGGGACACCGGCGGAACCCGTCTTCCGGAGGCTTTCGGCCGCTTCCAGGAAAGTCGCGCCGGGCGCGGTCTCGGTCATCCCGTAGCCCTGGCAGAACACCAGCCCGCGTTCCTGGTAGGTGCGGATGAGCGCCTCGGGAACCGCGGCACCGCCGGACATCACCATGCGTACCGAGGACAGGTCGGTGCCGGGCCACCGCGGTGATCCGGCAAGGTCGGCGAACATGGTCGTGACCCCGAACATCCAGGTGACGCGGTGCTTCTCGATCAGGTCGTAGCACGTGTCGACGTCCCATCCCGGCGCGATCACCGAACAGCCGCCCTTGATGAACGTCGGGAGCAGCGTCTGGTTCAGCGCGGCGACGTGGAACAGCGGCGCGCTGATCAGGGCGCGGTCGTCGGCGGTCAGGTCGACGCCGACGAGCACGTTGCAGGTGTTCCAGACGATGTTCCCGTGCGTCAGCAGGGCGCCTTTCGGCCGCCCGGTGGTGCCCGAGGTGTAGAGGATGAGCGCGACGTCGTCGAGCCGCACGGGCACGTCGATCGGGGTGTCCTCGCCGCCCGCGAGCCAGGATTCGTACTCGGCCTCGCCGACTGCGGGTCCGGCGAGCGCGACGACCTGGGCCGGGTGCTCGTCGATTCCTCGCACCGTGGCAGCACATTCCGGCCCGTAGACCAGCACGGCCGGACCGGAGTCGTCGAGCTGGTAGGCGATTTCCGGCGCGGTGAGCCGGAAGTTCAGCGGGACGAAGACGCCGCCGAGCCGGTGGGTGGCGAACATCGTCTCGACGAGCGCGAGGTGGTTCGGGCCCAGATACGCGACCCTGGTCCCCGGCTCGACACCTGCCGCCCGCAACCGGGAGGCGAGCCGGGCGGTGCGGCCGGCGAACTCCGCGTAGGTGAACGCGCCGCCGCCGAACACGAACGCGGTGCGGCCGGGGGTCATGAGTGCCCGCCGGACGGGCCAGCCGCCCAGGCCTTCGTTGCGCATCAGTGCGTTCCCTCTTTCTCCGGCGTGGTTTCCACGGCACTCAGATCCTGACGGCTGGTTTCCCGCAACGACAGCACGCACCCCGCGGCCAGGACGCAGAACGCGGTGATCGTGGCGGATATCGCGCCGGTGTTCCGTAGCTGCGCGAACAACAGCGGCGCCAGTCCCCCGCCGAGGCTGGCGAGCTGATAGCCGAGCGAGACGCCGGTGTACCGGGACCGGGTGCTGAACAGCTCGGTGTACAGGGCGGCCAGCGGGCCGAACATCATCGGGTGCACCACGCCCTGCCCGAGCACCAGCGCGAGGACGAGCAACGCGCTGCTACCGCTGTCCACCAACGGGAACAGCACGAAACTGAAGACCGCCATCGCGCACGCCCCGGCCAGCACGACCGGCCGTCTGCCGATCCGGTCGGACAGCGCCGACCACGCGATGATGCCGACGACGGCGAACGCCGAGGAGATCGTGATGCTGTTGAGCACGGTCTGCCGGGTGAAGCCGACCTGAACGCCGTAGGCGAGCACGTAGGTGGTCAGCGTGGCCTGGGCGACGAAGGCCGCGAGCCCGGTGCCGATGCCGAGCAGGAGCGGACGCGGATGTCTGCGCAGCACCTCGAGCAGGGGTGGGCCGCGCAGGTCGTGTTTCGCCGCCCGGAACACCGGAGGTTCCTCGACCTTCAGCCGGACGAACAGTCCGGTGACCAGCAGTGCGATGCTGAGCAGGAACGGAACGCGCCAGCCCCAGGCAAGGAAGGCCGACTCGCCGACCGCGGCGGCGGTTCCGGTCAGCGCCGCCGTGGACAGCAGCATGCCGCAGGGCGCGCCGGCGTTGGTGAAGCCGGCCCACAGGCCCCGCCGGGAGGTGGCGTGCTCCGCGGACATCAGCACGGCGCCGCCCCACTCGCCGCCGACGGCCACCCCCTGCAGCACCCGGAGCAGCACCAGACCGACCGGTGCCCACGCGCCGACCTGCCGGTACGTCGGCAGCAGCCCGATCAGGAAACTGGCAGCCCCCATCAGCACCATCGTCAGCACCAGCATGCGCTTACGCCCCACCCGGTCACCGAAGTGCCCGAAGATCAGGCCGCCGAGCGGCCGGGCCAGGTAACCGGTGGTGAACGTTCCGAGGCTGGCGATGGTCGCCACCCACGAGTCGAGGCCGGTGAAGAAGACCTTGCCGAACACCAGGGCGGAAGCCGTTGCGTAGAGCAGGAAATCGTAGTACTCGATCACGCTGCCGAGGAAGCTCGACGCGACAGCGCGGCGAAGTTGCGTGGATCTGCGATCGGACATGGCCGGAACCCTCTTCGTCGCGGGTGGGACCAAAGTGGACTAACGCTGGGCATTGGCGAGGTCGAAGGGACGCGGGTAGGGAGCGGGCCGGTAGCGGACGTAGGCGTGTGCGGCGCCGGGCTGAGCCGCCGTGGCCCTGGCATTCATCGCGGCGGGACCGGTGTCACCCCATTTTCCGGTACCGACCCGGTCCTCCACCGTGTGCAGCGCGGCCAGCTGCTCCCCGGCGGTGAACGTGCAGTGCCCCGCGCGGTCCACATAGGACTGACGCAGCAGCCGGGACGACCCAGCCTCGGCGACGGCGTCGTGGTAGGCACTCTCCGCCTGCACCGGCACCAGGCCGTCACCGGTGGTGTGGATGTCCAGCTGCGGCTTGACCAGCTTTCCGGTGAAGGCCACGTTGCGCTTCATATAGGCGACAGCGTGTGGGTCGGCGCTGATCCGCGGGCTGTTCGCCAGTGTGTCGAGATCGCCGCGCAGCGAAAGACCCGCAGCCTTGTAGAGGGCCTCGACCTCGGTCGAGTAGGGCGAACGGGACAGCATCCGGCTGTAGTCGACGCCGGTGTTCCAGGACATGTTTCCCCCGGCCCGGGTTTCGGCCTCCTGGCGCCAGTTCATCGCCGCCGTGAAGAACCGGGTGAAAGCTTGGTATTGGTTTTGTTGCTGCGCAGGCCAGTCGTGCTCGGCAGGCCGGGGCTGGCCGGGGTCGTTGTAGCCGGGGATGTTGTGCAGCGCGGCGGCCAGCGCGAGCCGTGCCCTGCCCTGCGAGGTGTTCTGGGCGGTGTTCACCACACCGGTCATCGTGGCGGCGGCCTTGGTGGCGGTCGCCTGGTCGCCGAGTCCGGTCAACGGCACCGAAGTGTCAGGCGCCAGCAGGGTTTTCACCGCGTACGCGGCGTCGAGGGTGCTGTTCCAGTTGGCGACGCCGCCGTGCACCAGCCCGCACATCGCGAGCGAACCGTCGATCCGCTCCGGATGACGTTCGGCGATGGCCGTGGTGACCAGGCCGCCGTAGGATGTGCCCCAGGCGATCGTCCGCCGGGCCGCACCGAAGCGCGCGGTGAACACGTCCAAAGTGGACAGCTGGTCGGGCACGGCCTGTTCGACGGCCCATCCGGTGCTCGCGTAGGACGAGCCGATGAGCGCGTAACCCTGTTCGAGCGCCACGCCGGCGACCGCGGTGCTCGGGGCGTCCTCGGCGACGTTGGGCGCCCCCGCCGGGCGGTAGCCGTGGCTGTAGAGCAGCACGGTGCCGTTCCAGTTCCGCGGCACGTCCATCATCCAGGCCGCGCCGTCGGCGAGCTTTCCCTCATAGTGGCCGTGATCCGCGGCCGTCGCCGGTGCGGCGGCGGACAGCACGAGCGTCGCCGCCGCGGCGCAGGTGAGGAGGATACGGGAAGTCATCTGCGTTCTCCTCGTCCGGTTCAGGCGTAGTGGCGGTAGACCGCGCGGGCGACACAGGCGGGTTTCGCGGCGCCGTCGATCTCGACGGTGAAGTCGAGCGACATCTGCACGCCGTCACCGGGGACCGGCTCGACCGAGGCGACCTTGCCCGCCAGCCGGATCTTGTCGCCGACGCGCACCGGGTTCGGGAACCGCACCTTCTCCAGGCCGTAGTTGACGCTCATGCGCACACCGGCGATGTCGAGCAGTTCGCCGAACAGCGGGATCAGCAGCGACAGGGTCAGGTACCCGTGCGCAATGGTGCCGCCGAACGGCCCGGCCTTGGCCCGCACGGGATCGACGTGGATCCACTGGTGGTCGTCGGTGGCGTCGGCGAAGGTGTCGACACGGTCCTGGGTGATCGCCATCCAGTCCGTGTGCCCGAGATCGCGCCCGGGAAGTGCGGAAAGTTCCTCGATGCCTTGGACGGTGATGGTCATGGGCGTTCTCCCTCTTTCGTCAGGCCGAGAAGCCGGGCCGCGTTCGTCTTGAGGATCTTGGGACGGACTTCGGGCTTGATGTCCAGTTCGGCGAAGTCTGCGAGCCACCGGTCCGGAGTGAGCACCGGATAGTCCGAACCGAACAGCACCTTGTCCTGTAGCAGCGAATTGGCGTAACGCACCAGCTGCGGCGGGAAGTACTTCGGCGACCATCCGGACAGGTCGATGTGGACGTACGGCTTGTGGGTGGCGACCGCCAATGCCTCGTCCTGCCAGGGGAAGGACGGGTGCGCCAGGATGATCCGCAGTTCGGGGAAGTCGACGGCGACGTCGTCGACGAGCATCGGATTCGAGTACTTCAGCCGGATCCCGCCGCCACCCGGTACCCCGGCGCCGATCCCGGTCTGTCCACTGTGGAACAGCGCGGGAACACCCAGCTCCTCGATCACCTCGTACAGCGGATAGGCCACCGGGTCGTTGGGCGCGAATCCCTGGATGCTCGGGTGGAACTTGAAGCCGCGCACACCGTGTTCGGTCACCAGCCGACGTGCTTCGCGCGCACCGGCCTTGCCCTTCCACGGATCGACGCTGGCGAACGGGATGAGTACGTCGGGGTGTTCGGCACAGCTGCGCGCGACCTCCTCGTTGGCGATGCGCGGATGTCCGGTGGCGTGTTCGGCGTCCACAGTGAACACGACGGCGGCCATCCGGCGTTCGCGGTAGTAGGCGGCCATTTCCGGGATCGTCGGCTGCCGGTGCTCCCCTGCCCTGCTGTGCCGATCATTACTAATCCGACCACAGTCACGGCCGAATGACTTCGTAGCAACGGTTACGTGCTGCGTGGGGGTCGGCCTACTTTTGGCCGGATTAGTAAAGTACTTCGCCGACGCCTCGATCAGCTCGGGGCTCAGCGATCCGTGGCCGTCCTCGGAGATCTCGGCGTGGGTGTGCACGTCGATCGCGACCAGGTCCCCGACGTCGATCGTCATCTCAGGCCCCCGCCGCCGTAGGCGCCGGGATGCCGTAGGTTTCCGGCTCGGCGCCGACCCCGGTCTGCCAGGACTCGGCGATCGCGTCCGCGCTCCAGCCACCGTCGGCGTAGGCCGTGGCCTTCTCCTGGGGATGCGCCCACAACGCCAGTTTGTCCCCGCCGATCCCGATGGCCTGCCCGGTCACCCCGGCGGACGCATCCGAGGCGAGGAAGACGATCAAGGACGCGACGTCCTCGACCGTGCCCAGGCCTTCGCCCTTGCGCAGCCAGTCCGGGAAGGGCTGCCCCGTCCGCTCGGAATCGGCGATGACCGGCGCGAACGCGGGGATGGTCTTGGTCATCTCGGTGGCGGCCACCGGCACGACGGCGTTCACCGCGATCCCGGCCTTGGCCAGTTCCAGCGCCCAGGTGCGGGCCATCGCCACGATCCCCGCCTTCGCGGCGGCGTAGTTGGTCTGGCCGAAGTTCCCGCGCTGTCCGGCGGGTGAGGAGATCAGGATCAGGCGGCCGCCCGTGCCCTGTTCGCGCATGCGCACCGCGGCCGCGCGGGCGCAGGTGAACGTGCCGCGCAGGTGGACGTCGACGACGGCGTCGAACTCCTCGTCGCTCATCTTCCACAGCACCCTGTCCCGCAGGATGCCCGCGTTGGTCACCAGCACGTCGAGCCGCCCGAACCGCTCGACCGCGGCCGACACCAGCCGATCGGCGACCTCGGCGCGGCCGACCGGCGCGGCCACCGGCACCGCCTCACCACCGGCGGCGGTGATCGCGTCGGCCACCCGCCCGGCCGCGTCGGCGTCCACGTCGTTGACCACCACGGCCGCACCCGCGGCCGCGAGTGCCTCGGCGTAGGCCCGGCCGAGCCCACGGCCCGCGCCGGTGACGATGGCGACTTTCCCCGCCAGATCCATGCGATGTCCTTTCTCCGCTTGCCTCGCCAGCTCAAAGTAGGGCGAAATAGTGACGGCCGTCAAGATGATGCCCAACGTTCGATGGCCGATTAGGCTGAGGCCGTGACAGCCAGCCACGTCGACGACTCCACACCGGGCCACCTGGCCCGCCCCCAGTCCGTGATGCTCAACTTCCTCGGGCTCTACGTGCTCGGGCGGGGCACGGCCGTCTACTCCGGCAGCGTCATCGATGTGCTCGGCCGCGTCGGCGTGTCCGAAGACGCCGTCCGCTCGACACTCACCCGGATGACCACCCGCGGACTGCTGACCCGGCACCGCGAAGGCCGTCGTGCCTACTTCGGGCTGACCGCCCGCGCCACCGAAGTGCTCCTCGACGGGGAACGGCGGATCCACGACACCGGCGCGGTCAACCGGCACTGGGACGGCAACTGGACCCTGGTCGGCTTCTCGCTGCCCGACACCCGGCGAAACGAGCGGCACGATCTGCGTTCCCAGCTGCTCTGGGCCGGCTTCGGCATGCTGCAGAACGGATTGTGGATCGCGCCGGGGATCAAGGACGTCGCCGCGATCGTCGACGACCTCGGACTCGCGGGCAACGTCACCGTGTTCACCGCCCAGCACGCCAAGCCGACCGAGTCCGCCGAACTGGTCGCGAAGGCGTTCGACACCGAAGCCATCGCCGCGCGCTACCGTGCATTCCTGGACCAATGGGACATCCGGCGGCCGTTCCCCTCGGCCACCGACGACCTGGCGCGGCAACTGCTCCTGCACACCGGCTGGCTCGACCTGGTGCGCCAGGACCCGCACCTGCCCGCGGAACACCTGGCCGCCGACTGGCCCGCCATCCGCGCCGAACGGCTCTTCCACCGGCTGAACGAACGCTACCGCGCGAGCGCGGCCCGCATCGCGGACGAAGTCCTCGACGTCATCACCGCGCCCGAGGCCAAGGACTCGTAAGCGTTCCCGACGCCAGAACCGGGCGGAACGTTCACGAGCATCGGTAGAACTACCTAGACGCCTGCCTAATTCACCACACCTCGACGGCGAAACCGAACCGCACAAAAGCCGAATAACGCGGACGATTTCCCATTACGCCCTTTTTCCAGCACGTTTCCCGCCGGATCCGGTAATCTCGGCGCCGCATCCGCGGCTTTCACCCCGCATCGAAACGTGTGATCGGAGAATTCCCGTGAACGGCATTAATCATCGTCGGCTGTGGTCTTTCGGGGCCGCGGCGATCGTCGCGGCGGCCACGCTGACCGGCGGATGCGCCGCCGCGTCCGGCAGCACGACCACCGCGGTCACGGGAATTTCCGCGACCGCGCCGGGGTGCCAGACCACCGCACCACCGCAGCGAACGCTCGACGGCGTCCGCGCGGCGAGCCTGACCGTCCCCGCCAACCCGTTCGGGCTGGCCTACGCGCCGTCCGGCCACACGGCGTTCGTCGCCCTCGGCACCCAGCTCGGCGTGCTCGACACGGGCGCCTTCCCGCCCCGGCTGACGCGGACGACCCCACTCCCGTCCGCCGGTCTCGGCAAGGAAGGCGCCACCGGGCTCACGCTGACGCACGACGGCCGCACCCTGCTCGTCGCCACGGGCAGCGGCGCGATCGTGCTGGACGCGGCCAAGGCCGCGGCCGGTCAGCCGGACGCGGCGCTGGGCACGCTCACCGGCACGGCCGGGACCAGCGCGATCGAGGTGACCGTCTCCCCCGACGACCGGTACGCCTTCGTCAGCCAGGAGTACGGGAACACCCAAACCGGCGGTCGAGGCGCCATCGAGGTCTTCGATCTGCGCAAGGCGCTCGACACCGGGTTCGGCCCCGGCGCGGTCGTCGGCGCGGTCGCACTGGGCAAGGCCGTGGTCGGCACCGCGCTTTCCTCCGACGGGCGTCGGCTGTACGCGACCAGCCAGGTCGCGCCCGACGGCGGGCAGGGACAGCTCAGCGTGCTCGATCTCGCCACCCTGGAAACGAATCCCGGCAATTCCGTGCTGCGGAACGTGCCCGCGGGCTGCAACCCGGTGCGTGTCGCCGCCGCGCCCGACGGGAAGACGGTGTGGGTCACCGCGCGGCAGAGCAACGCCCTGCTCGCCTTCGACGCCGCGGCGCTGGTCACCGCCCCCGGCCAGGCGCTGCTGACCTCGGTCCAGGTCGGCACCGCCCCGGTTGGGCTCGCCTTCGCCCGGGACGGCGGCCGGATCGTCACCGCCGACTCCAACCGCTTCGCCGCGCCCGGCGCGAGCACCGGGCTGACCGTCGTGGACACCCGCGCCGCGCTCGGCGGCAAACCCGCCCTCGGGCGCGTCCCCACCGGCGCGTTCCCCCGCGAGTTCGCCCTCAGCCCGGACGGGAGCACCCTCCTGGTCACCGACTTCGGGTCCCGCCAGATCCAGGCGGTGGACACCGCGACCCTGCCCTGACGCCCCACCCGGGTAACCGGGCCGGTGTCGTGGCGGAGCTCTGCGACGTCCGGGGCGGCGGTTAAGGTGTTCCCCCGATCATGGCGGGCAAGGCCGCGACGATGGGTCAATGTCGCGCGTGACAGTGAAAGCGGAGCCCTTGGACGCTTCTTGAGCCACGGATTGATCAACATCCGGGGGCTCCACCGCGTTTCCGGCCCAGCCGATGCCCGCTCGGCAATACCGCTACACCACGACCACCACCGGCCCAGTCGATCTCACCTGGCCAACAACTGCAGAATGGAGAGGCCTAATATGGCATTCACGGAGCGGCGTGGCGCGAATATATCCTTTGTGGACTGCGGTTATCGCTCGTTGTCGAGCAGGCCGGTCGGGAGCCGGGTGTTGTCGGCCCAGACGTCGTCGTCGGCACCGGCCCGATGACGCTCGTCGTCGGGGTCGCCCCTTTTCTCCTTGTCCGCACGGCGGTTCGCGACCGGATGACCGCCCCACACGGACCGTGGTTCCTTCGCCGGCGTGCCGCTTCGCGGCGCGCGCCGGGCGCCGCGCGCGGCCCCGCCACCGTGCGGGACGAAAGGCGGGTGTTGCTGCTGGCCTCCCATCGCGGCCGCGAAACCCCGAGCCGCGGCGGCCTTGGCGGCCATGGCCTGCGCCGCGGCCTGCTGCAGCTGTGCCGCGGCGGGGTTCGCCGGGTCGAGGCTCGGCGGGACGCCGCCACCGAACAGTGGCGCCCGGGAGGCCCCGCCCGCCAACGGAACTCCGCCCGTGAGCGGTGCCCCGCCGGAGAGTCCTTCCAGCCGGGAGGCGTACCGGTCGACGTCCCCGAACGGCTTACCGGTCACCGGGTCGACATAGCGGGCGTCCTGGGGGCTGTACTCCTGGCCGCTCACCGGGTCGATCAAGTAGCCGGTGCGCGGATCCCGGACCCAGCCGTCGAAGTCCCCCGGCGGCGAGCCGTGTGCCGGGGGCGATGCCGGCGGAGGTGCGGAGGCGGACGTCGACGTGCTGGTTCGGGAGGAACCGCCGCCCGCTCCTCCGCCGTCGGTGGCTCCGCCCGCATCTCCTCCGCCCCCGGTGTCCGGAGCAGGCGTCGTCGCCGGTTGGAACGCGTTGTAGGCCTTGGCGACGCGGTCCACCTGGATCTGCAGTGCCGCGGCTCCTTCCTGCTCGGCCATGGCCTGTGCCCGCAGCGGGGCGTTGGTTCCCAGTCCGGCGGCGCCGTTCGGGTGTACCCCGGTGTCGCCTCCGCCCGCCTCCCGTGACGCGTTCGCCTGCGCGGTCCGCGCAGCGTCGACCTTGGCCTTCTGCACCTGCGCTTCCATCAGTGCCTGCGCGCCGACCTCCCCCGCGGCGGCCAGCTGGGACGACACGCTCTGCGCGCGGGCGGCGAGGGCGTCGACCCGGCGGCCGATCGGGGTGAGCCGGTCGACCGCGGCCTGGTACGGCGCTGTCGGGGTCCGGCCGATCTCGCTCGCGGTGTGGCCCGCCTTGGCGGCCTGGGCGTGGCAGGCCACGGCGAACCCGCGCCACGCCGCGGCCGCCGCCATCAGCTCCCCCGGCGCCGCGCTGGTGATCTGGGCGTATAGCGCGTCGAAGTCGTTGCCAGACATAGCTTTTCTACCTCCCCGGTCCGCTCTCCACGTCCAGCCGGTGCGCCTTCGCGGCACGCGCCTGCTGTTCGGTGGACAACGCGCCGCGCTGGGCGATCTTCCCTGCGGCGATGGCGTTGCTGGCCAGTTCCTCGATGTTCACCCCGATCGCCTGGAGCTCACGCACGGTTTCGGCGATCGCGCCCCGCAGCCGTGCGGCTGCCGCGGCGCCCCCGGCGACAGTGCCGAACACCGATTCCGGGACGAGCGCGGCCTGCAGTTGCTCGACCAGTTGCGCGGCGTTGTTGTTCGCGCGCAGCCGACCGGCGTAGGAGTCCCAGTCCGCCGGGTCGAGGACGACGTCGTCGGCAGCCATGGCTAGTGCTTACGGATCGTGTTCTGCATGCTGACATTGGTCTCCTCGGCGATGTCCCCGACGCGGCCGACAGCGTGCTGCTGGGCCTGCAACTGCTGGTTGTAGACCTGGGTCTTGCGGTGGTACTCGGCGCTGCGTTCCTCGAGCGACGAGCCGGTCGCCGCGTCGAGCGCCTGGGAGACCACGCCGGAGAGGCGGGTCTTGACGGTGTTCCAGATGTTGTCCCACTCGGCCTGGTGTGCCCGGGTACTGGTGGCGATCTGGTGGATGTCCTCGACGCGGAACTCGATCCTGCTGCCGTGGTCGGTCATGTCAGTTCCCTTTCGCTGAAGATGTGGTGGTCAGGCCATGCCCGCGGCGACGTCCGAACCGGTGCCGCCGACGGTGCCCTGCGACGCGGCGGCCGAGGCGTCGTCCGAACCGCGAGCGGCCACCTGGCGCAGCTTGCCGAGGTCGACGTGCAACTGGTTGAGCGTTTCGGCCAGCGCCCGCCCGCCGCCGCCGAGGTCGTGGAACGTGGTCGAGGTGATCTGGCCGGCGGGCGCCTTCATCGCGGCTTCGCTGAGGCCCGCCTGCGCGAGGATCCTCTTGGTCACGCCCTCCATCTGGCTCACCGCGTCGGCGACCACGCGCTCGGCCGCCTGCACCTGGGCCATATCGATCATGGGACCGGTCATGGTCGGTTCTCCCTTCCGGTTCGCCGCCCCGCTCCGGGGCGGTCGAGAGGTTCGACGCCGGTCCGTTCCGGGCGGTTCTGCGCAACTCCTTACGGAGCGCTTACCGGCGGTCCGGACCCGACGGAACGCCGGGAACGTTCACCCACACTCGGCGTGGGCAGGCTTCCGCCGTCGATGTGCCGAGGGTGCGGTGTTCGACTTGTCGGGAACCTTGAAGGAACCTTGAGCCTGCCGGGCGCATGATGGAAGCTGAATGGCCTAACCAGCGTTCTGGACACGGCATGGGGGCCGAGGGGTCGGGGGAGGAAACCGTGGATTTCCGGTTGTTGGGGCCCGTCGAACTACGCGACGGTGATGTGCGGCTCGATCTCGGGCCGGCGAAGCAACGCTGTGTGCTGGCCGTGCTGCTGATGCGAGCGGGCCGGGAGGTGGCGACCGATGTGCTGGTCGGGCGGGTCTGGGGCACCGATCCGCCCGGCGAAGTGCGGAACGCGCTGTACAGCTATGTCACCCGGCTCCGCGGGCTCCTGCGGGACTGCGCGGTCGAGCTGAGCAGGACGCGCTGCGGCTACACTCTGCACGTTCCACCCGATCGTGTGGACCTGCATCGGTTTGCGGCGGCCGTCGGCCGCGCACGGGATCTTCCACCGCCTGAGGCCGCGCGAGAACTGGAGACCGCCGTCGCAGAATGGCGCGGTGAGCCGTTGCACGGCCTGCCGGGAGACTGGGCCGAGTCGGTCCGCGCCGAGCTGCACAGCCGCCATGTCGCGGTGCTGGGCGACTGGGCGTCCGCGAACCTCGGCCTCGGCCGCTCCGGTGTGGTCGTCGACCGGCTCGGCGCCGCACTCGAGGACTACCCGCACGCGGAGTCCCTGATCGCCCTGCTCATGCGAGCACTGCACGCCGAGGGCCGGACCGCGGAGGCACTCGAGTACTTCGAGGCCAAACGCCTCCGGCTCCGCGCAGAGCTGGACGTCTCGCCGGGTGCCCCGCTGAGCGCGGTCCATCGTGAGCTGCTGCGCGGCGCGGAGCGGCCGTCGCCCGTCGCCCGGACCAAGAAGCCGCCGTCGCCCTCCCCATTGCCCGCCGCGCCGAGCGGCTTCGCCGGACGGGACGCCGAGTTCGCCCGTCTCGACGCGCTCGCCGAAGAAGGAGGGACCGCACTGTTGCTGTCAGGCACCGGCGGGGCGGGAAAGACGGCGCTCGCCGTGGCATGGGCACACCGGATCGCCGCGCGGTTCCCGGACGGGCAGCTGTACGTGAATCTCCGCGGCCACGCGTACGGCGAGCCGCTGCCGGCGATCACCGTGCTGACCACGTTCCTGCACGCGCTCGGCGTCGTCCCGGACGACGTCCCGCTGGACGAGGACAGCGCGTCCGCGCTCTACCGTTCGTTGCTCGCCACCCGCAGGACGCTCGTCGTGCTCGACAACGCCGCCGACACCGACCAGCTGCGCTCCCTGCTGCCCAGTGGCCCCGGCAATCTCGCGGTGGTCACCAGCCGCCATCGGCTCGGCGATCTCGTCGCCGAGATCGGCGCGCACCGAATCGTCGTGGGACCGCTGACCGATGACGACGCGGTCGCCCTGCTCGCCCGCGTGCTCGGCGACGCCAGGGTCGCAGCCGAGCCCGCCGCCGCGGCGACGCTCGCCAAGCGATGCGGCAACTTCCCGCTGGCACTCCGGATCGTCGCGGCGCATCTGCTGGAGCATCCCGGCCTCGGGCTCACACCGTACGCGGAGGAGCTGCGGGCGGGAAATCCGTTGGCGGTACTGGAACGCGAGGATCCGGACACCACGATCCGGGCCACGTTCGCCTCCTCCTACCGACGTCTTCCCCCGGCGGCGAAGCGGGTTTTCCGCTTGCTGGGCCTGCATCCCGGTCCGGACTTCACCGTGGAGGCGGCCTGCGCGCTCGCGGATCTCTCCCCCGGCGAGGCGAAACGCGCGATGCGCGCGCTCGCGTCCGCGAGCCTCGTCGAGCAGCGCACGGCGACACGGTACGCCTTCCACGACCTGCTCCGGTATTACGCCGAGGAGTGCCTCCGCGCCGAGGAGTCCTATGTAGACAGAAGGATGGCGGCGGCCCGCCTCGCCGATCACTACGTCCGGACCGCCGACGCCGCCGTACGGCTCGCCGCGCCCGTCTCGCCGCGGCTCCCGCTGCCGGCCGGACCGGCGCCCCGGACGTTCACCGGCCCCGCGGACGCGGAACGCTGGCTGGACACCGAACTCGTCACGCTCGTGGCCTTCGCCGAGACCGCCGACTGGGAAGGGCGACCCGCCACGACGTGGCTACTGTCCGACCTGCTACGCGGCTTTCTCCATCGCCGAGCCCACTACCTGGCATGGCGGACGGTCACCCGGGCCGGGGTGTCCGCCGCGCGGCGGCACGGGGGCCATCGGGCGCAGGCGGTCGCGTACCTGTCGCAGGGAGCACTGCTGCGCGTCGGCGGCAACACTCCCGAGGCCCTGCTCAGCCTGACCAACGCGCTGACGGCCGCGAAACAGGCCACGTGGCCGATCGCCGAGGCCGCGATCCTGGTCCAGCTCGGCGCCGTGTATCACAAGCTCCGTCAGCCCCAGGACAGCGTCGACTGCCTCGAGCACGCGGTAAAGCTCGCGCGGCGGTCCCACGACGCCGCCATCGAATGCGAGGCGCGCAACCAGCTCGGTGACGTCTGCCGGGAGCTCGGCGCGCTGGGCGACGCCGAACGCCATCTCACCCCTTGTCTCGCGTTGTGCCGCGAGCTCGGCGACGCATTCCAGGAGTCCCAGGTGCTCACCACGCTCGCGCTGGTGGTCCTCGAACTCGGCCACGCGGACAAGGCCGTCGAACACGCGTCGCACGGCCTCGCCCTCGCTCGCCGGATCGGGAATCCCGTGCACGAGGCGGGTTGCCGGATCAACCTGGCGTCGGCCCACCTCGCGGCCGGGCGTGCCGCGGACGCCACCGAAGAGGCCGGACGGGCGCTCGCGATCGCCGTCGAAACCAAGACCCACCGCATGATCGCGGCGGCGACGAGCGTCCTCGCGACGATCGCCGGATGGGCGGGACAGCGGGACCGGGCCGCGAGGCTGCACGCCCGCGCCGTGGCGGCCGGGCGCACCGCGGGCGATCCCCGCACGCTCGCCGAAGCCGCGACCCGCCTCGCCGAGCACACCCGCGAAGCGGACGATCTCGCCCAGGCGCTCAAAATCAACCGCGCCAACGGATTCCGCGGCCTGGAGGCGCGCACGCTGCTCGCCATGACCGGCGCGGCCATCACCGCGGGTGATGTCCCTGCGGCGGACCAGTGCTTCGGCAAGGCCGAACAGTTGCTCCGGGAAACCGGTTACGTGATGGCCCGCTCCCCCGCCCCGGCACTGCGGACCGAACTGGCGCGCGAGGGTGGCCGGATCCTTGCCCACTGACGTCGAATTCCGCCTGCTCGGCCCGGTGACGGCCAAGGTCGGTGAGGTCCAGCTCGACCTCGGCCCGGCGAAACAGCGTTGTGTGCTCGCGGTCCTGCTCATCTCGGCCGAGCCGCAGATCTCCGCGAGCACACTCATCGACCGCGTCTGGGGTGACATGCCACCCGACGAGGCTCGCAACACCCTGTACAGCTACCTGGCACGGCTGCGGAAGGCACTGCAGCGCAGCGGTGTCAAGATCCGGCGGCACGCGGGCGGCTACCAGATCGACCTCGGGGAGGCCGAGGTCGACGTCCGGCGGGCGGCCGCGCTGCTCGGCAAGGCGGAGCGACTGCCCGCGCCGCGCCGAACCGAGGCCCTGCGGCAGGCACTCGATCTGTGGCGGGGCGAGCCACTCGACGGTCTCGCCGGGGACTGGGTCGAGCGGACGCGGAACCATCTGCGTCGCCAGCGGCTCAGCCTGCTCACCGAATGGGCGACGCTGCGGCGGGCCGAGGACGGCGCGGAGGAGGTCATCGCGCGGCTCCGCCCGCTGATCCCGGCATACCCGCTCGCCGAGGCACTGACCGCGCAACTCGTGCTGGCGCTCACCGAAACCGGCCAGAGCACCGAAGCGGCCGAGTGCTACCAGGCCGTCGTGCGCCGGCTCGCCGACGAACTCGGCACCGGGCCCGGGCCCGCGCTGCTGGAGGCGTACCGGAAGGCGCTGGAACCGACCGCGGCGCCACGACCGACCATGCCGGTACCGGCGCAGCTTCCCGCGGCGCCCGCCGGGTTCGTCGGCCGGGCACCGGAACTGGCCCGGCTCGACGCGTTGCTCCCGGACGCCGGGGAGCAGGCGCCCGGCATCCTCCTGGTCACCGGCACGCCGGGGGTCGGCAAGACCGCGCTGGCGCTCACGTGGAGCCACCGGGTCGCCACGCGGTTCCCGGACGGACAGCTGTATGTCAACCTGCGGGGGTATGCGAAGACCCCGCCGCTGCGGTCGATCGACGTGTTGTGGGCGTTCCTGCGGGCGCTGGGCGTGCTACCCGAGCAGATCCCGGTCGACGAGCACGACGCCGCGGCGCTCTACCGCTCGCTGCTCGCCGAGCGGCGTGTGCTGGTACTGCTGGACAACGCGGGCAGCGCCGAGCAGGTCCGCCCGCTGCTGCCGGGACGGCCGGGAAGCGCGGTGATCGTCACCAGCCGCGACCGGCTTTCCGGGCTGCTCGTCGACGAGGGTGCGCGACGGCTGCGGCTGGACAGCCTGCCGCGTGACGAAGCGCTCGCGGTACTCGCTCGCGGGATCGGCCCCGGCCGGAGCGCGGATTCCGCCGCGGCCGGCGAGTTGGTCCGGCTCTGCGGTGGCCTCCCGCTCGCGCTGCGGATCGCGGTGGCGAACCTCTTGGACGATCCCGCGTGCGACATCGGGGACTTCGTCGGCGAACTCCGTACCGAGACGCCGTTGGCCGCGCTGGAAACCGGAGACGCCGAAGCCACCGTGCGGAGCGCGTTCGAGTTGTCCTACCAGCGCCTCGACCCGGAGCAGCGCCGGTTGTTCCGGCTGTTGTCCCTGCACCCGGGGCCGGACGCCACCCTGGAGATCGCGGCGGCCGCGGCGGGCCTCACCTCGGCGGCCGCGCGCCGCCCGCTCGACCGGCTGGTGAGCGCCCACATGCTCCAGCCGGGCGCGCACGGCCGGGTCACCTTCCACGACCTGATGCGCCAGTTCGGGCAGGAACGCGCGCTGGCCGAGGATTCCGCCGACGAGCGCGCCGCCGCTGCCGACCGGGTCGCCGAGTTCTTCCTGCGCACCACCGCGCGGGCGGTCACGATCGGCGCGCCGGTGCTCGCCCGCCTGCCGTTGCCACCGCCTCGCGCGGCAGTGACGCCGCTGGACTTCGCCGACGACGCCGCCGCCATCGCCTGGCTGGACACCGAGCGCGTCGCCCTGCTGGGGCTGGCCGAGGCCGCACCGAAGCTCGGCCGTGACGAGCTGACCTGGCTGCTGTGCGACCTTCTGCGCGGCTATCTGCAGACACGGCGGAACGACGCGGAATGGCAACGGTTGACCGAGCACGCCTTCCATACCGCCGACGCCGCCGGCGACGACCGCGCGGCGACGTCGGCACTGATCTCCCAGGGCTATCTGTACCGGGTCCGGCTGCGGGACGAGGAGGCCGTCCGGACGTTCACCCGCGCCGCGGAACACGCCGACCGGACGGGATGGGCGGCCGCGAAGGCCCTGGTCCTCACCCAGCTCGGCTGGGTCCTGCCCAAGGTGAACCGGGCCGATGAGGCCGTCGCCGCGCTGCACGAGGCGATCGAGCTGGCGGCGTCCATCGGGGAACCGGCGATCGAGGGCAACGCGCACGGAAACCTCGGCGCGCTCTACGAACGGCAGGGCCTGCTCAACGCCGCGCTTCCTCATCTGCGGGCCGAACTCCGGCAGATCCGCACCGAACCGGCGAAGTACCGCGAGGCGAACGCGCTGACCGATATCGGCAGCGCGCTGACCCAGCTCGGCGATGTCGAAGAAGCCGTCGGCCACCACGAGCAGGCCATCGGGCTGACGATCGAACTGGGAAACCGGTCGCTGAAGGCGAACGTCCTGGCCAACCTGACCAGCACACTGCTGGCCGCGGGACGTCTTCCCGAAGCCGCGCGTGCCGCCGAACAGGCACGGGCCCTCGCGGAGCTGCTGAGCTTCCGCGACGTCGAAGCCGAGGCATACAGCGCACTGGCTGTAGTCGCCGCGCACGACGGTGATGCCCCACGGGCGGCCGCGCTGTTCCGCCAGGCTCACGACGCGGCCGACTCGGCCAGGGATCCCCGGAGCCGGGTGCTGACGCTGGTCCGGTACGCCGAGCACACCCACGACACAGCGGATGCCGAGCGGGCCCTTTCCCTGGCCAGGACGCACCGGCTGGGTGTGTTCGAAGCACGGGCGCTGCTGGCCGCGGCCGTCGCGGGGCTGGCGCTGGGTGACGCCGGCTCGGCCCGCCGGTTCGCCGAGCTGTCCGCCGCCCAGTGTGAGCGGTGCGGGTACCGGCCGGGGCTGACGCGGGCAGCGGCGTTCCTCGCCGAACTCTGAGCCGGCCTGGCTGCCCGCCTGCTGCCCGGCGCGTTCAAGATTTCTTCAAGGATCGCGCCCAGTCCGCCCGCGCAGGCTGGCTCCGCCCCGGATGCGGTGACCCCTGCCCGCATCCCCGGCACCGGCAGGTAAGACCTCCGTAAGCACTCGCGCCGAACCGGCGAGCCGCTACCCGGCGTCGAACCCGCCGACAGCCCGACTCGGGGCAGGGAGCGAAGGGAGACCACGATGGCCAACGGCGGATTCCAGTACGACAGCGACGAGCTGCACACCGGCGGGAGGCAGAACACCGCGGCGAGCGAGGCCGCCGACGGCGTCGCGCGGACCCTGAGTTCCGGGCAGATCTCCGGGAGCATCTTCGGCGACGTCGGCTCGGCCGGGTCGATCGCCGGTGCGCTGACCCACGCCCAGACGTCCGGCGTCCACGGCGCGCGGACCGCCGCCGAGGACCGCACGCACCTCGCGTCCCGCGCCCACTCGACCGCGCAGCAGGGCGAGCAGCTCACCGCGGACACGACCAGCGTCAGCAACGAGTCGACCGTCCGCCAGGTCACCGACGGCATGTGAGCCGATCACTTCCCGGCGTCGGAGCACCAGAGGAGATACAGCATGCCGTTGTCCAATGAGGACCTTGCCGCGCGCGCGGGCATCGACCCGTGGAAGCTGCGCGACCAGCTCGCCGTCGGCGATCCGATCGAGATCACCAACCTGGCCGCCCATTTCGCGAAGGCGGGCGGTAATGCCAAGCTGGCTGGTGAACTCGGTCAGCAGGCTTCCCGGCTCACCGCCTCCGGGTACAAAGTGGACAGTACGCCGGTGCATGACGAGGCCGGGTTCGTCGCGAGCACGAAGACCAAACTGGGCGCGGGCAACCTGACGAAGATCGCCACGATGCTGGACGGGATCGCCGACGACCTGACCAGCGCGACGAACTACGCGAAGGCGAATGTCACCACGCTGGAAGGTAATCTGCAGAAGATCCAGCAGCAATACGATGCGGTCGCGTCGACTGCGTACAAGAACCCCGGGACGACAAACCCCGACGCGCAGGCGAAAGCGCTGCTGGCGCAGGCCGTCGCGCTCGTCAAAACGAGCGGACAGGCCATCGACAAGGTCCACCAGGCCTATGACAAACAGCTCGCCGCGCACAACAAAGCGTTGTCCGCCCTGGGATTCGTCGCACCAGGCGGACTCGACGAGGGCAGCGGCGCACCGGTGACACTGCCTCCCAAGGGCGCCGACCCGAAGACGGTCGCGGCGTGGTGGAAAGGCCTGACCCCGGAACAACGGCAGTACGCGATCAGCTACAACTACCGCGAGATCGGTAATCTCAACGGCGTTCCCGCGACCGACCGTGACAAGGCCAACCGGGTCGCGCTCTCGGTGGACCAGCACAGCGACAACCCCGACGTCCGGCGCAACGCCCAGGCGGTCGTCGCGGCCTTGCGCGAGGGGGCGGGCCATCGGGATCCGGTCACCGGCCAGCCCGTCGTGACGCAGCTGTACCTGTACGAACCGTCGAAGTTCGGCGGCAAGGGCCGGATCGCCATCTCCGTCGGCGACCTGGACACCGCCGCGAACACGTCCGTGTACGTTCCCGGGATCAGCAACAACGCCACCACCCTTCCGAGCACCAACGGCGAACCCGGCGGAGTCACCAACGCCGGAAACATCTATCGCGAGGCCAGGAACGCGACACCCGGCAAGTCCGCCGCCGTGCTGGCATGGTTCGGCTACGACATCCCGCCGGCGGCACCCGACCCCACGGTGGTCAGTGAAGGACCGGCGACCGAAGGCGGCGGCTATCTGGCGAACGACCTCGCCGGGCTGCGAGCCATCCGAGGCGGCAACCAACCACACCTGACCGTGGTCGGGCACAGCTACGGCAGCACCGTGGTCGGACACGCGGGCTCGGATCACCACGCCTACACGGCGAAGGACGACGTGGTCCTGGTCGGCAGCATCGGCGCCGGCGCGGGAACAACGAACGCCGCGCAGATACACCCGGACGCGCCGGACCGCGTATACGTGGGTACGGCCTCCCACGACAAGATCGCACAGATCGGCGGGCTTCGGGCGACCGGCGCCAATACCCACGGGGCGAACCCGACGGATTTGTCATTCGGCGCACACCGATTCCGCGCGGAGACGACGGAACCGCTGCCATGGGACGCGCACGGTCACTACTTCACGGATCAGAACCGCGAGGCCTTGTACAACGTGTCCGCGATCGTGGCCGGCGATTATCAGGATGTCCAGTCGGCACCGCACAGCCTGCCCGATCCTCCGGTTCCCGGCAGACCTCCGACGGACACCGGGAACGTGGACCCCGAGACGTTGCGTCCGCCCGGCCGGCCGTCGCATTACCACGACCGGACCGGCCGGGACGCCGACGATCCCGCCCAGGAATCCCCCGGCCTGCCCGGCCCGCACCGGGACGCCGTGCCCCGACGATGAAGCACCCGCAGGTGTCCCCCTGCGCACACGACGAATCTCCTTGAGAGGCGACCATGCCACTGTCCAATGAGGACTTAGCGGCCCGAGCCGGCGTGGACCCGTGGAAGCTGCGGGACCAGCTCGCCGCCGGCAATCCCGTCGAGATCAGCACGCTCGCCGCCGACTTCGCCAAGGCGGGCGGGGACGCCAAGCTGGCAGGCGAACTGAGCAGTCAGGCATCCCGGCTCACCGCCAGTGGCTACAAAGTGGACGGTACGCCCGTGCACGACGAAGCCGGATACGTGGCCGACACGAAGGCGAAACTGGGCGCGGCCAAGATGACGAAGATCGCGACCATGCTCGACGGAATAGCCGACGATCTCACCAACGCGACGAACTTCGCCAAGACCACTGTCAGCGACCTGGATGGCAAACTCCGGCCGATCCAGCAGCAGATCGACGCGATCGCGGCCAACGCGTACAAGAACCCCGGCACCTCGGACCCGGACACCGCCGCGAAGAGCCTGGAAGCCCAGGCCGTCGCGCTGGTCAAGGCGAGCGGTCAAGCCGTGGACAAGGTGTTCCAGGGCTACAACACCCTGCTCGCCGGCCACACCAAGGCGTTGTCCGAACTGGGATTCGTCGCGCCCGCCGGCCTGGACGAGGGCGGTAGGGCACCGGTGGCGCTGCCCCCCAAGGGCAGTGACCCCAAGACGGTGGCGGCTTGGTGGAAGGGCCTGACCCCGGAGCAACGCCAGTACGCGATCAACTACAACTACCGGGAACTCGGCAACCTCAACGGCGTCCCGGCGGCTGACCGGGACGCGGCCAACCGAGTGGCACTGAATCTGGACCTGCACAGCACGGACGCGCGGACCCGGCAGAACGCCGCGGACATCCTGACCGCCTTGCAAGCCGGGGCCGACCGGTACCACGGCAAGGTGCCCGTGCAGTTGTACGCTTACGAACCCAATGCCTTCCCGCACGACGGCGGCAAGTCCAACGCCAAGTACGCCATCGCCATCGGCGACGTGGACAAGGCGGGCAATATCGCCGTCACCGTGCCGGGCATCGACACCGACACGGCCTCCGCCGGTGCTCTGACCTGGAAGGCTGGTCAAACCTACGACGCTGCGAACAGCGCGGATCCGAACCATCCGACCGCTTCCCTCGCCTGGTTCGGGTACGACCCGCCGAACAAACAACGCGACCTCGCTACCGGACTCGACGACCTGTACAGCGAGGACAAGGCCCGCACGGGGGCGGCCAACCTCGCCAACGACATAGCCGGCCTCCGGGCCACGCATGTGGCGCTCACCGGGCAACAGCCGCACATCACCGCGGTCGGGCACAGCTACGGCAGTGTTGTGGTCAGTCGCGCGGCTCACGACCACAACCTCCAGGCCGACGACATCGTGTTGCTCGGCAGCATCGGCGCCGGGAAGGGCATCAACTCCGTCAACGACTACCCGCCGAAGTTCCACGGCCACGTCTACGCGGGTGCGGAGGCCGATGACAGCGTCCGGTACCTGGGTGGTGCGGGCGTGGGGACGCACGGCGGCAACCCGACCACCCATGCCTTCGGCGCGAAGGTGTTCGAGGCGAACACGGCCAAGTACGGCGAGGACGCGCACGGTTCCTACTGGGATCCCGATTCGGCGTCCGTCAAGAACATCGGCTCCATCGCGACCGGTAAGGGAATAGCCGTGCCGGAGCGCGACCCGAACGAGTTCGAGACCCCGCCTTCCACGGATCCGGGTACGTTCGTACCGAGTTCGTGAGGCCGTCAGACCTTGGGCTGATCGTGGACCGAGTCCAGGCGGGCGAGTTGGACGGGTACGGTGCCGAGGCGCCGGTGGACGAGGGTGCCTCGGCCCGCGCGCTGCGGGCGGGGCCGGATACCGAACAGGATCCCTTCGTCCGCCGGGGCGCTCAGCAGGATCGTGGGGAAGCCGAGTTCCCGCAACCTGCCGAGCAGAGGGTCGAGCACGGCCCGGCCGGCGCCGCCGGCCGCGCGGGCGACGTACAGGTGCAGGCCGACACTGCGGGCCTGAGGCAGGAACTCCAGGAGCGGCAGCAACGGGTTACCCACCGAGGTGGCCACGAGGTCGTAGTCGTCGACGACGACGTGCACGTCCGGGCCCGTCCACCAGGTACGCGCCCGGAGCTGCTCGGGCGTCACTTCCGGGCCTGGCAGGCGTTTCTTGAAGCCTTCCACGAGACCAGCCACGACATCGGTGGCCTGCTGGTGGTTGCCGGCATACGCCAGGACGGTCTCGCCCTCGAACTCGCCCAGCAGCGTCAACCGGTAGTCCAGCAGGACCACCTTGTCCTGGCGGGGTTCGGCGCGGTCGATGACCTGGCGGGCGATCGCGCGCAGGGTGGATGTCTTACCCGACTCGGAGTCGCCGATCAGCAGCAGGCCAGGGTCTGCCCGGCGATCCAGGATCACGGGCTCGAGCCGGCGTCCCTCGATCCCGATCGCCAGTCCGTCCACACGGGACAGTGACACGTACTCGAGCATCGGTGGCAGCAAGCGCACGGGAGGGGCGGGGTCGCCGGTCCAGTGTCCGGACACCTTCGCGACGAGATCCGCGACGCCGGTCGCGAGGTCGTCGGCGCCGCGGACGCCGTCCACACGGGGAACGGCGCCGAGGAAGTGCAGCCGGTCGCGGGTGACGCCGCGGCCCGGCCGGTCCCTGGGCACGGTCTCCTGGACCCTGCGGTCCATTTCGGAATCCAAGGCGTCGCCCAGCTTGAGTTCGACCTTGGTACCGATCAGGTCCCGCAGCCCGAGCCGGAGGTCGAGCCAGCGGTTCCCGGTGACGACCAGGTGCACGCCGTAGGTCAGCGCCTGCCCCAGCAGGCCGAGGATCTGCTCCTCCATGGCCTCGAAGTCCTGGCGCAGCACGGCCCAGCCGTCGACGACGAGGAACACGTCGCCGAACCGGTCGTCCGGCGCTCCTCCGGACGCGCGCAGCCGCCGGTAGCTCGCCATCCCGTCGACGCCGAGTTCACGGAACCGGGCTTCGCGTTCTTCGACGACCGCGGCGACCTCGGCGACGATGCGGTGCACGATCTCGCCGTCCTGACGCCCGGCCACCCCGCCGACATGCGGCAGCCCGGACAAGGCGAACAGCGTGCCGGAGAAGTCGAGCGCGTAGAGCTGTACCTCGGCGGGAGTATGCCGCAACGCGAGCCCGGCCAGCAGTGTGCGCAGTATGGTCGACTTGCCGGACTGCGGCCCGCCGACGATGGCGACGTGCCCGCCCGCGCCGGACAGATCGAGCGTGTACGGATCGCGGCGCTGATGATACGGCCGGTCCACGACACCGATGGGGACGACGAGCGCGGGGCTGTCCGGCGACGCCCCGAACCCCCGCCCTGCCCGGACATCCATCGCGGGCATCAGCTCGCCGAGGGTGTCCGAGGTGCCGAGCGGGGGCAGCCAGACCTGGTGTGCCGGAACGCCTTTGCCGACCATCTGGTCGACCAGAACGGACAGCACGGTGACCTGCGTGACCTCGTCCTCGGCGCCCGCGTCCCGTTCGGCGTCCCGCAACACCGCCGCCAGCCGCGGCGGCACCGGCAGTTCCGCTGCCGGGAACGGCCGCACCTCGGTGGCTCCGGGCAACGCGGTTCCTTCCGCGACAGCGCCGCCGTTGTAGGCACCGGACACGTAGCTCGCACGGAACCGGGTGAGCGTGCTGGCCTCGGTGGCCAGGTAGCCGTGGCCCGGCGCGCTCGGCAGCTCGACGGCGTCGGGGACGCCGATCGCGGTCCGGCTTTCCTGCGCGGAGAAGGTCCGCAGGCCGATGCGATAGGACAGATGCGCCTCCAGGCCACGTAACCTGCCCTCGTCGAGCCGTTGCGACGCCAGCAGCAGGTGCAGCCCGAGCGATCGTCCCAGCCGTCCTATTTGGACGAACAGCTCGGCGAAGTCCGGTTTCTGGCTCAGCAGCTCGGAGAACTCGTCGACCACGATGAACAGGCTCGGCAACGACGGCAACGGTGTCCCGCGAAGACGCAGCCGCTCGTAGTCCCGAATGGACACCAGGTTCCCGGAATCGCGCAGGATCTCCTGCCGCCGGTTCATCTCCCCGGACAGCGCCTCCCGCATTCTGTCCACAAGGGACAGATCGTTCTCGAGGTTGGTGATGGTGGCCGCGACATGCGGCAGGTGGCCCAGCCTCGCGAAGGTCGCGCCGCCCTTGAAGTCGACGAGGACCAGGTTCAGCTGGTCCGGCGGATGGGTGGCGGCCATCGCGAGCACCAGCGTCCGCAGCAGTTCGGACTTGCCGGAGCCGGTGGCCCCGACCAGCAGCCCGTGCGGGCCCGTACCGTCCTGCGCGGACTCCTTGATGTCGAGGTCCAGCACGGTGCCGTCCGCGGAGATCCCGATCGGGACGCGCAACCGGTCGCGCAGGGCTTTGGGCCGCCAGCAGGCGTCCAGATCCACCATGCCCGCGTCGGGCAGGCCCAGCAGCTCGGGCAGGGTCCGGCTCGCCGAGGCCAGGTCGTCGGCGGCCACGTCGGCCGCGTCGAGCCGGTACGGCGCCAGCTGCCGGGCCAGCGCGTCGGCGACCTCGACGGCGAGCGCGTCGGCGCGCCCGAGCGACTCGGCACCGGCACCGGACCGCACGGCGAGCGCGGCGTCGGCGGCGACCGAGAACTCGACACCGTTCGCCCGCACCAGGCGTTCCGCGGCACCCGTCAGGTCGAGCACGGTCACGGCCTGCAAACCGTCGGGCGCCAGCACGAGTTCCTCGCCGGTGACCACACCGCCGTCCAGGATCACCAGCAGGTGGGCGACGTCGGGATCCGGCTCCGACTGCCTGCTGAACCGCGAGCGGCGCGCGAGGTCGGCACCCAGCAGGTCCTCCAGCGCCCGGAGCGACCGGTGGATCTGGCGCGCCGGCCCGGCGTGGTCGGACAACTCGGGGTGACGCGCGTGCGGCAGCCATTTCGCCCAGCTCCACGGCCCCGCGTCCGGATCGTCGGTGCAGATCACCACACGCAGGTCGGTCGGGGCGTGGAAGGTGGCGACCTGCGCCACGAGCGCGCGGGCCGTGGCACGGGCGGCCGCGGTGTCGCCGGTGAGCGCGATCCCGGCGAATCGCCGCAGCGACAGCTGCACCGGCAGATCGGGGAGCACGGTGTGGGTCGCGACGAACCGCTTCAGCGCCAGCGCGGCAAGGGGGTCGAGTTCCTCCACCGGCCCGGTCTCGGCGGGTACCAAGGGCGTGGCCAGGTAGCGGGGGCCGAGGCCGATCCGCAGAACGCCGAAATCGGCGTCGCCCGCGCGGCGTTCCCACAGCCGCGGACTGTCCACAAGGGACCAGAGCACCGTGGGATCGGGCGCGCCCCAGCCGATGCCCGCCCGCTGCGCCTCGGCCGTCTTGCGCACCTGCGTCCTGATCGTCGCCAGGTACCGGAGGTAGTCACGGCGCCGCGTCGCGGCGTCGCCCTTCTGGGTGGTCCGGCTGCGCAGCAGGGACCCCACGACGACCGCGAGCGAGGAGAACAGGAACAGCGAACCGGCCACGTACGTCACAGGGTTCGGCGGGCCCGCGAACAGGTACGCCACCGAACCGAGCCCGGACAACGCGGGCAGCGCGGTCAGCCAGATCCCGCCGCTCTCGGCCTTCGGCAGCTCCGGCGGTGGTTGCAGGGCGAGTTCCCCGTCCGGGACGGCGGGCGCGGCCTGCCGCGGCGGTCGATGGAACAGGGTTTCGGTGGTCACGGGCGCTCCAGCGGAGGGTGTTCCGTCGGCTTCAAGGTTTCTTCAAGGTCGCGCCGTCAAGGTCGGCGGCGACCCGCGCCCGGGAAAAACGTTGTGTGTGACCTGGTCTACCAGATGCGGGGAGGAAGGGAAAGATGCCCCACGGCCAGCAGGGCGCTGTCCGGCCCGGCGGGACGAGCGACGGCTTCTGCCGGCTGACGGTGGCCGGTCCGGCCACCCGCGCCGACATTTCCGTGCCCGCCACCGTCCCGCTCGCACAGCTGCTGCCGATGCTGCTCCAGCATGTGCTGCCCGACCGCCCGCCGGACGGCGGCGCGGCACACGGCGGGTGGGTGCTGGCGCGCGGTGACGGAACCCGGCTGGACCCCGCGCGCGGGCTGGCCGCCAACGGTGTCCGCGAAGGCGAACTGCTCTTCCTGCGCCCAGCCGACGAACGAGGCGCCGCGCCGCTGTATGACGACGTCGTCGAGGTGATCGGCGCCGGAGCGGTGACGTCCACATGGGACACTCGCGCTGCCAGGGTGGCCTGCGGGGTCATCGGCGTCCTCACCGGGCTGGGAGCGGCGGCCCTGCTCCTCTCGACCGGTGGGAGGACCGCCGGGTTCCTCGGAGTGACGCTGGCCGCGCTGCTGCTCCTCGGCGGAGGCGCGCTGGCACGGGCCGCGGGCGACCTCGCCGCCGGGACCGTGACCGCCGCGCTCGCCGCGCCGGTGGGGGCCGCCGGTTCCAGCGTGCTGCTCACCGCCTCGCACACGGGCGCGCACGTGCTGCTCGCGAGCGCCGTCGTCCTGGTGGTGGCGGCGCTGGGTGCGGTGGTCGTCGGTGGCGGAGACGGGACGTTCGCGGCGCTCGCCGTCGTCGGCCTTTCGGGACTGCTCGGTGCGCTCGTCGCGCTGCCCGCCAGCGGTACGCCGGAACGCGCCGCCGCGGTCGTGGCTCCCCTGGCGCTCGCCCTCACCACGGCGATGCCGACGCTGGCGCTGCGGCTGGCACGGCTCCCCCGGCCGAGCCTGCCCAGGAACGCCCAGGACGTCGCGCAGGTGACCGGACAGTCCTCTTGGGACGAGACCAGCAGGCGGATCGACCAGGCCCGCCGGCTGCTCACCGGCCTCGTCGCCGGGATCAACGCGGTGGTCGCGGCGGGCATCGTGCTGCTGGCGCTGGGCGGGACCTGGCCGATGGTGCTCGCCGGGGTGCTGCTCGCGCTTGTCGCGTTGCGAGCGCGGCTGTTCGCCGAGCGCGCGCAGCGGCTGGCATCGATGGCCGCGACCGCCGCCGCGCTGGTCGCGCTCCTCGCGGCAGTGATCGCCCGGTTCGCCGGCGATCAGGACGTGATGCTCGGCATCGTGCTGCCGACGGTGGTGCTACTGGGGGTCTTCGTCGGGCTGGCCGCGATCGTGCAGGGGCGGTCCGTGACCGGCCCGCGGGGTGCGCGCTGGCTCGACATCGCCGAATCGGTCCTGCTGCTCGCTGTCGTCCCGCTCGTCCTCGCCGTGTGGGACATCTACGCGGCCCTCATGGACATCGGATGATCACGCGGGCCGGTGTCGTCGCGCTGGTGCTGGCACTGACACCGGTTTCTCCCGCGATGGCCCAGCAGGGCGGGGAGTGCCGTCCGCCCGCGCCGAGGGGCCAGCCGCTGCCCACCGCGGCCGGTCCGGACCCGGTGATCGCGCGGCTCGGCTTCGACCGTGCCCACGAACTCGCGACCGGTGCCGGGGTGCTGGCCGGGGTGGTCGATTCCGGAGTGGACTGGAGTCATCCGAAGCTCGGCGGCGCCGTGCCCGCGCCGGGCACGCAAATCGGCGATCAGGGCCCGCCGGGGCCGGGTCGTGCGCTCGACTGCGCCGGCCACGGCACCGCGGTGGCCGGGCTGCTCGCCGCTCGGCCCGGTGACGATCCGCGGGTGGCGGGGATCGCGCCCGGCGCGTCGATCTATCCGGTGCGGTTCGCCACGCCGATCGAGAATCTGCCGCGCGGGCAGCTCGCCGCCGGGATCCGTGACGCGGCCGATCACCGGGTCCGGGTGCTGAACCTGTCGTTCGCGCTGGCCGTCGACGATCCGGCCGTCCGTGACGCGATCGCCTACGCACAGGCGCGGGACGTCGTGGTGGTCGCCGCCGCGGGCAACGAGGCGCAGAGCCAGCCCGGCCAGACCTGGTATCCGGCGGCCTATCCCGGGGTGCTGGCGGTCGCGGCGGTGAACGCGCAAGGTCTTCCGCTCGCGCAGTCCAACTCCGGGCCGTGGGTCGGGATCGCCGCGCCCGGCGAGAATCTGACGACCACCGCACCGGGTGGCGGTTATCTGGCCGTCACCGGCACCAGCTTCGCGACGCCGCTGGTCACCGGGGCCGCGGCGCTGATTCGCCAGCGGTACCCGGAGCTGCCCGCCCCGCAGGTGATCGACCGGCTGAAGTCCGCGGCGGTGCGGGTGTCCGGCCGTCCCGACGAGCGCAGCGGCGCCGGGGTCCTCGACCCCTACGCCGCGCTGACCGTGCCGGACGCGGCGCTCCCGTCATCGTCACTCCGCCCCGGCGGGCTTGTCAGGATGGCCCCGATGCCGGCGGGCACGGACGACAGCCGCGCGACGCGGATCGCCCTCGCGTGGTCCGGAATCCTGGCCTCGCTGGCGATGCTCGCCGCGATCGGTGCCCTCGCCGTCCGGCGCGCGGCGAAGCGCGGCTGGGCAGCCGGACCGCTCCCCCGGACCGCACGCGAGGAGCGGGGTACCCCCGGGCCGCCGGACACCGAGCTGGTGTGACATGTCAGGAACCGGGGAATTCCCGCTGCGCGGCTTCCGGGTCGAGGACCGGCCCGGAGGGCAGCAGGTTCACGAACGGCGCGGGCACGTTCTTCACCGCCGCCGGGTCGTACCGGAGCCGGTGGACGGCGTCCGCGCCGGGCAGTGCGTACCGTTGCCCGGCGTCGGTGACCAGCGTGTAGGCGCCATCCTGCCCGGCACTGGACGCGGCCTTCACCAGCGCCCCGCGGCCCGGCGGGATCCGGACCGAGCGGAGAACTCCCGGTGTGTCTCCGCCGGTCACCGCGACCGGTGCGACGTCGACGCCGGGGACCGCGGCCGGGACGGAAACGTCGAGCTGCCACGGAGCCTTTCCCGGCGCGGCGCCCGGGCCCGTGCTGAAGCAGACCGGTCTTCCGGGCGTCACCTCGACCGGCTTCGGCTTTCGCTCGGGCCAGCCGGAAGCGCCGGGCGCCGTGACGTTCGACACCGGTGCCGCGCTGGTAACGGCCGGGCCGACGTCCACCGAGCGCGCCCCGGAACTCGCGAGCAGCAGGAAGACGAACGGCGTGATGGCGCGCAGCCCGTCCGGTTCGACGACGTAGTACTGGTCACCGAGCCCGGCGGACGAGCTGTGCACGAGGTCCCCGACCACGCCGGGGACACCGGGAATCGGCCTGCTCGGCGACGTGCCTTTGGCGGCCACCTGCGGCATGTCGATCCTCGGGCCCTCCGGCACCGTCGCGAGCACCTCGGGCGGCAACGACACCGGGCTCGCGAGCTGAAGTCCCAGCCTGGCCTGGGTGGTCGTGTCGAGCGCGAACCGGCGGCCCTGCATGAGCAGCCACTGTCTCCCGTCCGGGTGACGCACCACGAGCGCGTCGTCCGGCCCAAGCCGTCCCTCGGCGGGCGCGGGGCCGATCACCAGATCGGTACGCGAGCCGGGCGCGGCCGAGGAAGTGGTGCAGGCCGTCCACGGCTCGGCACTGAGCTTTCCCTGCTGTGGCAAGGCATCCGGGGCGTTCGGGATACCGACCGGCAGCCCGCGCGGTCTGCTGCCGAGCGCGTCCGGCCGTACCTCGGTGACCTGACCGCCGCCGACCAGCAGCGCCGAGGTGAGGTTGAGCGCGGGGTGGAGCACGCCGTTGACCGCGACGTAACGTCCACCGTCCCCTTTCACCAGCACGGCTCCGGAATCCGGTACGGCGGGGCCGCTGCCCGCGCCGAGCAATCCGGCCACGCCGAAGCCGGTGGCGGCGAGCACGGCCACCACGAGGCTGCCCGCGGTCGTCCGGTTGAGACGGCGACGAGGATCGGCGCCCGCGCGATCGCTTCCGGTGAGCAGGCTCGTCGCCTGCCTGCGTCCCTCGTAGGCGTAGGCCTCGACGTGATCCTTGGTGCTCGCCATCGCTCACCTTCGTCGGAAAGGGGTGAATGCCGACGAGCCTAACCTTTTTCCCGCCGGGAATCAGCGAAATCGGCGGCCGAACCGAATATTTTCCCGCACTGAAAGGAATACGCGATGACAGCGTCGTTCCGTACCCGATCGCGTCCCGCACTCTGGTTGCACCGCGGAAAAGTGATCGCCCTGGAAACCGGAGCAGCCCTGCTCGTGGCGAGCACGGCGTCGGTCTTCGCCAAGGCTTATCCGGCCGCGGTTCTTCTCGGCCTCATCGCCGTTCTCGTCATCGCCGCCGCCTTCACGCGATTACAGGGAAGACCGCTCGCGGACTACGTTCTCCGGCGAACACCCCCGGCGCCCACTCGCTCGTCCACTTCCGGACTCCCCGGCCTCGTCGCGCTCTCCCACTCACTTCCGGAGCTGCGGATCGCGGAAGCTGAGATCCACAGTGGACAGACAGTTGGCCTGCTCGAAGACGGTCAGGGATTCTGCGCGGTACTGGAAATCAACACCGGCGGCGCGATCCATCTCGATCTCGGTCTCATCGCCGCGCAGCTCGCCGCCGATCCCGCCGAGCCCAGCGGTGTGCAACTGATCGTCGAGCAGTTCCGCGCACCGTCCCCGGGCGAGCGCTTCGAGCCGGCAGGCTCCTACCTCGGACTGTCCACTCCGGACGATCCGCTCGCACGGCGGGTGCTGCTCGCCGTCCGGCACGAGCCGCTCTGGGCACCGGCCGCGGTGACCGCCCGCGGCGGCGGAGCGTCCGGCGCGGGGAAGGCCGTCGCGGCGGCGACGGCACGCCTGCGGCGGCATCTCGACCGGACCGGTGTCCACGCCACGATGTTGGCGCCCCGCGCGCTGTACTCCGTGCTCGCCCAGCTTGCCGACTCGGGGCGCAGTGGGAGCGCGAGGGACCACGCCTGGATCACCGAGAACGCCGCCCACTGCTCGCTGTTCGCCGAGCTGCGGTCCACTTCGGACCTCGCGCGCCTTGTCGCCGCGGCGGCGGCCACTCCCGCCGACCGGTCGGTGGTCTCCGTGGCCGTGGAGCTGTCCGGGCGGATGGCCACCACCCGCGCGGCCGTCCGGGTCGTGTCGGCCGACCACCGCCGCGCCGCCGCGGCACGCGGCGCGCTGGTCGCCACCGGTCTCGTGACGACCTTGCCGGGCCACCAGGCAGACGGGCTCCGCGCGACACTCCCCCTCGGTGGTGGACGGCGTGAGCTCATCGACGCGTTGGGAGTGAGCCGATGAGAGAAGCCGAGTCGATGCGGGAAACGTTGTGGCGCGGTGCCGGCGGTGTCGACCTCGCCCTCACACTGGCTCCGGCCGGGATCGTCCTCGGCCAGGGTCCCGGTGGGAGCGTGGAAAGACTGACCTGTGCCGGCCCGCAGCCGTCGATAATCGGCGTTGTCGACGCACCGGATCTGGTGCGGGTGCTGGCTTTTCGCCTGCTCGGCGCCGGCTGTTCGGTCTCGGTCCGCACACCGGCCCCGGCTCGCTGGAAGCCGGTGCTCGCGCGCTCGGCCGGACGGCTGAGCATCGTCGGCGGACAGCAGCCGTGGCCGTCCGTGCCGCCCACTCCGCTGGCGCCGCAAGCACTTCTGGCCGAAACCGACCAGAGCCCCGACGCCTACACCGGTGCCGCGTGGACGTGCGTGCTCCACGACGTTGCCCGCATTCCGGTCCGTTCACCGTTCTGGAGCGCGGCCACCGCCGTCCTCGTCGGGGCGCCGGGACACGGGAAGGCGCTGGGCCTGCTCGGCCGGTTCCCCGGCGCCGAGGTGGCCGACCGGCTGCCGCCCGGCCACCTCGCCCGCTGTACGCCGGAGGGGACCCGCCTGCTGCGCCTCGCCACCACACCCGCCGAGCACCACCTTTCCGGCTGAGCCGACGCCGAAATCCCGGCCGCACTGCCCGATCGGCCATGCGGGTCACCTCCTCAGGCGAGGGTGACGGCGACCTGCTCCCGCGTCGCAGCGTGCCGACCGGTGACGACGAGCCCGGCGGGAGTGGCGGCCAGCTGCGTGGTCAGCCATTGCCCGGTCGCCGCGCGCACCACCGGCCGCACCGGGGCGATCCGCCCGTCGCCCTCGACCGGCACGAGCACTAGCTGGCTGTAGAGCGGGATCCCGCTCCGGTCCGCGGCGAGTCGCACGGCGGCGAGCGCGAGACGGCCTTCCCGCAGGCTGAGCAGCACCGGCCGCACGACACCGCCGACGACGTCCGCGTTCGCGCGCCAGGTGTCCCGTTGGACGTGGGTCCAGGACGTGGCACCGGTGTCCGGGTTCAGGCCGGCGAGTACCGTCACCTTGTCCTGGAAACGCGCCGTGTCGGTGTTCTCCACGAGCACCGGGGTGCCCCGCGCCCAGCCGACATCCCACTGGTAGCGCGGCCGGTTCGGCGAACCGGCGACCGGCGGTGCCGGGTCGAGCACGAGGTTCTCCCGGGTCCACAGTGGACTTCCGGTCTGGAGGTCGATCGCCACGACCGTGTGCGCCGCACCCAGCACCCCCTGCGGTCGCACGTCGACGAGAACCCGGTCCGGACGTGTGTCGCCCACCGGCCACGTCCGGCTCAGGCCGGACACCGGAGCCCGCCAGAGCCACCTCGTGGCTCCCGTGCCCCGGTCGAGAGCCCACAGCCACGAACGTCCGGCGATCTCGTCGTGGTTGACAGGGCCGACGCAGTTCTCCTCCACCAGCACCGTCCCTCGCGGGCCGGCGAGCACACGCGGGACGGCCTGCTCCTGGCAGCCGTCGAAGGCACGCTCCCAGCGAGACTCACCCGTGACGCTGAACGCCGTGATCCGGCCCGGCCGATGTGTCACCGTCACCACCAGGTCGCCGACGATCGCGTAAGCCGATCTGCCGGGGAGGTCTGCGAGCAGCCGCCCGGACACCGCGTCGAACACCCAGGTCGCGGCGCCCTGCCGGGCGGGCTCGTTGACGTTGGTCCGCGGACCGACGTTGACCGCCACCGTCCGGCCGCCCTCCGACACGACGCCGAGGTCCACGTCCCCGGGCGCACCGCCACCGTCGGGCGGCTGCGGAGAACGCGGCTCGCCGCGGCGGTAGTGCCAGCGTTCGGCACCGGTGGCCGGGTCGAGCATGCGGACACCTTGCTCGTCCGCCACGAGCAGACCACCCGCGGTGCCAAGTGCGCCACGGTCGGCCCGCGGGGCCGACTGCCACACGACGGTGCCGTCCAGTGCGAGCGACCGCTGCGCGGGTGGCGAGGTGCTCGCGACGGTCGCGTCGGCTGCTGGAACGGTGGCCGGGGCGGGGCCGCCACCCGAGCGGACCACGATCAGCACCACAGCCGCCACGGCGATCGACACGACGATGGCCGCGAGCAGGATTCCCCTGTGCCGCGCGCTCATGGCTGGTCCGCCTTGCGGTGCACGTGCGTGCCGGCGACGTCCTTCGTGACCAGCTGACCGTCGGCGGCGGCGAGTACGGCGAGCCACGGTCCGGCCGGCCCCCAGCCGCAGCAGGCGGCACCCGCGTCCAACGGGCGCTCGGTGAACGTGCGGAGATCGACGGCGACGACTCTGCGGTCCGGTTTCTCCGGCGGCCCGCCGATGGTGGCGATCCGGTACCACACCGCGCCGTCGACCACTGGCCCGTTCGGCTCGCCGAGCGGGCCGGAATCCTTCGTGCCGAGGGGATCACCGGGCAGGGCGGCCCCTTCACGGTTCACCGCGCCGTTGCGCAACTGGATCATGTCGACGACACGGCCGGGCAGCTGGACGACTACGAACGGCTCCGGAACGGTGAGCACGGCCCGAGCCGCGGCGTCGCCGACACTCCGGTGCCACACCTGGCGCCCTTTCGCGTCGATCGCGACCAGCTCACCGGCACCGCGCAGCAGGATGACGCCCTTCGCGGTGCCGAGGAGCACCGGCTCGGTGAGGGCGGTGGGCAGAGCGACCATCCGCCACCCGCCGCCCGTCCGGACCGTCAGCCGGGGCGTACCGCAGCCGGTCGGCCCGGACGCCAGTACGACGTCGTCGATCGCCTGATAGGCACACGGCCCGCGCCGGCCGCGGTCGAATTCGGTGAACGTCGCTGTGACCGGGTCGAATTCGGTCACGTACGCTTCCGGTTCCCGTTCCTCGCCCAGCGCGCCCAGCAACAACACCGGGCCCTGGCGGAGAACGACGTCCGAGGCCGGCGACCATCCCGAACGGGCCTGCCCCGGGCCCACCACGGACCAGCTCTCCGCCTGCCGTGGCATCGGAACCACGTTCAGTTCCCGCCCGGAGGCCAGGTCCAGTACCACGACCGCGTCCCGCAGGACCACGGTCACCCGCCCTGCCGCCCGGTCGACGACGGCCCGTGCCCCGCCGGACTGCTCCTGCCCGAGCGAATACCGCCACCGCGGCTGCGCCGTCCCACCGGGCCCGGTCGAGTAGGCGAGCACCGCGTCATAGCGGTCCGGACGCCCGATCAGCACCATCAGATCCGTGCCGGGAACCAACACGGCCGAGGACGTAACGGGCACCGACAGCTCGGCGGACGGCTTCAGCACACCCAGCGGCGCGTCCGCACCCGGGGTGCTCGCCCGTGGTGGCGGACCGTTCGCGACCGTGCTTTCCGCCTTGTCGATGTGGTAGCCGATCCCGTCGTCGGCGAGCACCGCACCGAGCGGGAGCAGCAGCGCCGGGGACACCAGCGCCAGCATCGCGACGACCGTATCCCGCAGCCCCGTTTGCGCGCGCGACGACGCCACGACCAGTGCGGCCGCCAGCACGAGCGCGCCGAACCCCGCGTACGCCAGCCCGGTGCCGAACGACCGCACCTGCACCAGCTGCGAGCCCGACGCGCGGACCTCGTCCGGAACCCACAGGACGATGCCCTGCGCGACGGCGGCGAGCCCCCACGCCACGGCGGCGACCACACTCGCCACCCGGTTCGGCAGAAGCCGCAGCAGCGCTACCACCATCGCCAGCATCCCGGCTCCGGCCAGCGCCAACGCCGTGATCGACGGCCACGTCCACCGTTGCGGAACCGCGAGCGCCACCACGGCCACACTGGCCACCACCATTCGCCCGGCCTCGACGCTTCCGGCGTACCGGCGCCAATGCTCGGTCATGAACCTGTCCCTCCACCCGGGAATTCGTGTCCGCGTTGGGACGACGACAGCCTCGAGGGCGCTCCGGACATCTCCTTACGAAAGCCTGACGCCCGCGCTGAACCTTCCGGCGGAACCTTGAAGAAACCTTGCGCGCAGCCCAGGCTCTCCTGTCCCGGCCCTTTACCAGGGCTGCGGCGACCGCTCGATCAGGTCCTCGGACTCGGACAACCTCGTAGACCAGCTCCGCGCGAGCCGCCCCGGCTTCGACCGGACGCTGGTTGTCGCTGTAGACAACGCGGAGTTGCCGAGTCCCATGTCCATTCGCCGCGTTGGCCCATGAAAAGTGAGATGTGCCCGCCATCGCAGGTGTGATCAGCGCAGGGCTACCCGCATACACCACGATTCCCTGCCAGTGCCCCAGCCGGGAAGGCAAGTTCCGCGGATTTCCATTCCGTCAGCAGCAATGGCTTGCGCCGTCGGCCGGGGCCCAACGCCCACGGGGATTACTGTCCGCCCCATGGTTCGGTGACTGCCGACCACCACTGCGCACTCGCGCGGCGTGCCTCCCGCGTGGGAATGTCCGGGGCGGGTACGGCGCATAGCAACGCGGTCTCGACCACGGTCTCACTCCCGGTGAGCTGCGCCAGGAGACACCAGATAGTTGTCGGCCGCCGTGGCCAGCAGCACCCGAATCGGCTCTTCCCATTCTGACCGGCCCACCAAGGGAGCCCGCCACGGAAAGGAAGCGGTCACGACGATCGCCCCGTTTCCGAGTATTCGGCGTCCCTGAGCGTGTCCCAGCCGTGCTGGGCCGGTCGTGGGGAGGCTGGACGACCAAGCTGCATCTGGCCACCGAGCAAGGCCAGAAACCATTGTCGTTGCTGGTGACCGCCGGTCAACGTGGTGACTCGCCGCAGTTCGAGACGGTACTGGCCAGGGTCCGGGTCGTGTCCTGGCGGACAAGGCCTGCAGTTCTCGCGCCAACCGGGCCTACCTGCGGCGGCGCGGGATCGCCTGCACGATTCCCCAGCCCTCTGACCAGGTCCGGCATCGTCGCAACCGCGGCCAGGCCGCAACGGAACCAGCAGCGGATTGTCTCCGGCTTGCCCGGGAGTGAGCAGAAACCGCATCGGCAGCCCTCGCCCGTCGACCACGAGGTGGATCTTGGTGCTCAGTCCGCCACGGGACCGCCCGAGTTCTTCCCCGTCGACGGCGAGGGCTTCGATGTCGCTGCTGCATCCCCTTTTCCGGGCCCCGGCGGAATGCTGATGCGCCCGGACCACGCTGGAGTCGATACTCGTGACCCATTCGACGTCACCGACGGCGTCGTCTTTGACGATGACGTGGTCAAGGATCTTGCCCCAGGTACCGTCCTTGGTCCACAACCGCAGCCGTTCATGCGCGGTCTTCCGCGGCCCATGGCGTTCAGGCAGATCACGCCACGGGGCGCCGGTCCGCAGCTTCCACACGATCGCGTTGATCACCTGCCGATGCTCACACCACCGCCTGCCGCCACCCTGCTGCGGCGGCAGCAACGGCTTGATCACCGCCCACGCCCGATCCGTCAACTCACCACGACCAACCACCGCACACAACAACCAGAAACCCAGCTCAATCACTTACAGGACACGCTCTAAACGCTCAGGAGCGGGCGACGGTCATGCTCAAACCGGCCAGACCACTCGCTCTGCTCCTATGGTGGTGACTGCCCGCCGCTCGACGGGCCTGGAGCTGGCTTCGTAGTACGCGCGTCGGCGAAACCGCCAACGAAGTATGTGAATCTGGCGTCGTCGAGCGGGCCAACGGTTTCTGCTGGCACATCGAAGTGGGCCAGAACGGCACGAACCTGCTCCGCCGTGTGATGGCTGACCCCCGGAGGAAGTTTTACGGACCATTCCAAGAGCTCGTCCGACTCGCGGTATGCCTCGATCTCCCAACCGACCGCTTGATCACTCATGGTTCGACGCTCCGGGTGGGGTCGGGGCCTTTCCCTGGGATCGGCTGTCCGGTGTTGGGATCAAGAACGCCTTGATGCTTACCACGCTTGTTGTAGCTTGTTGTACATCTCCCACTCGCCGTGTCGATAGTCCCACTCATAGATGTTTCCCTTGTCATCTTTCCACCTTTTGCGGAGTCCGCCACCTCCTTGAACTGGTGTCTTCCGCTTTGCCGCCGTCGCCCCCGTCGCCCCCCTGTCGTGGGGGGGGGGCGGCGCGGGGGGCCCCCCCACCGGCGGGGGTGCGAACCGGGGCCGGAAGCCGGCGGGCCCCCCCACCCCCCCCCCCACACCCCCGGGCA
>NZ_JBHYJW010000008.1:124278-230031 GCF_042741125.1 Amycolatopsis sp. NPDC058986
ATTGGGTGTTTGCCTTTTTCCGGCCGCCGCCCCCGTCCCCCCCTTTTCTTCCCGCGGGCGGGCCGCCGTGACGACAGAGACGTGGTCGGTACCTCCGGGGAGGCTATCCGGCGTGCCCCACTGCCTCGCCGTCCTGACGGCGGGTGACGTCGACGCGCTCACGCAGGTACCGGCCGGTGACGGATTCCGCGCAGTGCGCCAGTTCCGCCGGCGTGCCCTCGAACACGACCCGGCCACCGTCGCGGCCGGCGCCGGGGCCGAGATCGATGACCCAGTCCGCCCGGGAGATCACGTCCAGGCTGTGCTCGATCACGATCACCGTGCTGCCGTTGTCCACCAGCCGTTCCAGGATCCCGATCAGGTTGTCGATGTCGTTCATGTGCAGTCCGGTGCAGGGCTCGTCGAGCACGTAGATCCGGGCCGTGCTGCCGAGTTCGCTGGCGAGCTTGAGACGCTGCCGTTCGCCGCCCGACAGTGTGCTGATCGGCTGCCACAGCGTGAGGTAGCCGAGGCCGACGTCGTCCAGTGCGCGCAGGGTCCGCCGGATCGCGGGTTCGGTGAAGAACTCGATCGCCTCGACCACCGAAAGCCGGAGGACTTCGGCGATGTTCAGGCCGCGCAGGGTGTACCGCAGCACGTCGGCGACAAACCGCCTGCCTTCACACGTTTCGCACGTGCTCACCACCGGGTCCAGGTGCGCCAGATCGGTGTAGATCAGCCCCAGTCCCTGGCAATCCGGGCAGGCGCCCTTCGAGTTCGCGCTGAAGAGCGCCGCGCTGACCTTGTTGGCCGAGGCGAACGCGCGGCGGATGCCGTCCAGTATCCCGGTGAAGCTCGCCGGGTTGGACCGTTTCGAGCCGCGGCTGACGTTCTGGTCGATGGCGATCGCGTCCGGGTAGTGCCGGGGAAGACAGCCCTGGATCAAGGAGCTCTTTCCCGCGCCCGCGACCCCGGTGACCACCGTGAGCACACCCTGCGGGATCTCGACACTGACATCGCGGAGGTTATGCAGGGTCGCGTCCTCGATGCGGAGCTTCCCGGTCGGCACCCGCGGCCTCGTCTTGATCTCCTGATGCCTGCCGAGGTGGTTCCCGGTGAGCGTACCCGAAGCACGTAGGCCCGGATAACCGCCCTGGTAGACGATCTCACCACCGGCCCGCCCCGCGCCCGGCCCCATGTCGACGACGTGGTCGGCGAGGGCGATCACCTCGGGCTTGTGCTCCACCACGAGCACCGTGTTCCCCTTGTCCCGCAGGCGCCGCAGCAGCTCGTTGAGCCGGTGGACGTCTTGCGGATGCAGGCCGACGCTCGGCTCGTCGAACACGTAGGTCATCTCGGTCAGGCTGGATCCGAGGTGCCGCACCATCTTCACCCGCTGCGATTCACCGCCCGACAGGCTCGCACTCTCGCGGTCCAAGCTGAGGTAGCCGAGCCCGATGCGGGTGAGATCGTCCAGGCGTTCGGTCAGCGCCGACACCATCGGGGCGAGCGTGGGCACGTCGATCGCCCGCACGAAATCGGCGAGATCGCTCACCTCCATGGCGGCGCATTCGGCGATGTTCTTCCCGTTCACCAGGCTCGCCAGCGCCTCCTTGGCGAGTCTGCTGCCCCCGCATTCCACGCAGGCCGTGGTGGTGACCACCCGCGTGTAGTCGGCCCGCAGATGTGCCTGTAACTGGTCGACGCCCTTGGCGATGTAGAGCCGCCGGAACTTGGGGAGCAGGCCCTCGTAGGTGATGTTGTAAGTGCCTCCGCCGAAGTCCGTCTTGATTTTCTCACCGGTCGCGTTGAGCAGCTTGTCCCACTCTTCCTCGGTGTATTCTCGCAGCTTCTTGTCATTGTCGAAGAACCCGGACCCGACGACGAGTCCCCAGTTCCCGGAGTCGACCGCGAAGGTGGGGAAATCGATGGCTCCCTCGTTCAGCGACTTACTCCTGTCCACCAGCTCGTCGACGTCGACGACGGAGACGATCCCGAGCCCTCCGCAGCTCTGGCACATTCCCTGGGGGTCGTTGAAGGAAAACGCGCCGGCCCCACCGGCGGCCGGCCGCCCGAGCCGGGAGTACAGCAGCCGGAGCATGGTGTACGCGTCGGTCACCGTACCGACGGTGGACCGCGAGTTCCCGCCGAGCCGCTTCTGGTCCACGATGATCGCCGCCGACAGGTTCGTCAGCGAGTCCGCCTCCGGTTGCCCGTAGTGCGGCAGCAGCGATCGGACGAAGGTGGGAAAGGTCTCGTTGATCAGCCGCTGTGACTCGGCGGCGATGGTACCGAATACCAAGGAGGACTTTCCCGATCCCGAAACGCCGGTGAAGACCGTTATCTTCCGTTTCGGTATGTCCACGGAGATGTTCTTGAGATTGTTTTCGCGCGCGCCACGAATCTCGATGTTTCCGTAAATTTTCCTGCTCCGTTCTACGTCCCGTACAGCGGCGGCGCACCGGCCGCCACGCGGCGGCCCGGCCACCCTGCCGACCGCCTCAACGTACCGGCTCGCAAAAAAATCCGCCTATGGAAAATTTCCGGATGGAGACGGCGCGGACCGCCATCGAAATGACGTCAGACGATCTCGACCCGCGGAACGTAGCGGATCCACCGGCCGCCTGACTCCCGGAAAGCCTGCTCCTTGGCCATGATTTCGTCGGCGTGGTTCCAGGCGAAGAGCAGCGCGTAGTCCGGGTAGGGATCGGCGAAGGCCGCGGGCGGGCGGACCGGGAGATGTGCCCCCGGTGTCAGCCTGCCCTGTTTGGCGGGAGTGGTGTCGCAGACGTAGGAGACCAGGTCCGGCCCGATGCCACAGTAGTTGGCGACGGTGGCGCTCTTGGCCGTCGCCCCGTAGGCGGCCACCGACCGGCCCTCGGCGCGGAGGCGGGTCAGCAGCGCGAGCAGGTCGTCGCGGACCCGCTCGACCGCGCGCGCGAAACGGCCCAGCGTCCCACGCTCGGCGAGCCGCTTGCCGAACTCCTCGGCCAGCAGCTCCGCCACCGCGGGGCTCGGCACCCGCTCCCCCTTGCGGGCGACGGTGTACCGGACCTCGCCGCCGTGCACGGCAAGCCGCTCCACGTCCACCAGCTCGAACCCGAACCGCCGTGCCATGGCACGCACCGAATGCGCGGTGAAGAAATAGAAATGCTCGTCGTAGATCTGGTCGAACGAGACGCGTTCGACGATGTCGCCGAGGTACGGGTCCTCGAAGACGAACACTCCGGCGTTCGCCAGCACCGCGTCCAGTCCGCGAAAGATCGACTCGACGTACGGGATGTGGCACATCGTGTTCGCGGCGTAGACGACGTCGGCGAGCCCCTCGGCGGTCCGGATCTCGATAGCGGTCGCCTCCTCGAAGAACGCGGTACGCACCCGCACGCCCTCCGCTCGCGCGAGCTCGGCCACGCCCCCGGACGGCTCGACGCCGAGATGCCGCACCCCGGCCTGGCCGATCACCTTGAGCATGACCCCGTCGTTGCAGCCGAGCTCGATGATGAACGGGTCCGCGCCGGTCAGCTCGGTGTTCAGGAACCGCTGGGCGGTCGCGGCGAAGTGCTTGCCCATCACCGCCGACCCCGAGGACCGGTACGGGTACCGTTCGTGGAACATCCGCTCACGAGGGACCTCTTCGACCAGCTGCACCATCGTGCAGTCCGCGCAGCTGCCCACCGCGAGACGGAAGAAGAACTCGGGCTCCTCCGAACCCGGTTCCCGGAACGCGTCGGAAAGAGGCTGACGCCCGAAGTCCAGGAATTCGGTGACCACGCCACCGCAGACACGACAATCGACCATGTCCGCACCGTAGGGTCGTCGATCACCAAGAACCCTAGAACTTCGGTGGAACCCCGTCCTCGCCCGGGTTCGAGCCGATCCCGACCATCCTTCGACGCGATGCCGACACTGACCCGAGCAGCCCGCGCTTGGCTCGGTGGGACCCACGGAGAACCGGGAGACAAGGCGGCATCCATGACCACTCTTGTGTGGGACTATCTGCCCGAGTACGAGAAGGAGCGGGACGACATCCTGGACGCCGTCCAGCAGGTGTTCGGCTCAGGCCGGCTCGTCCTCGGCAAGAGCGTGCGGGGCTTCGAGGAGCGGTTCGCGGCCTATCACGGCGCCGCGCACTGCGTCGGCGTCGACAACGGCACCAACGCCGTCAAGCTCGCGTTGCAGGCGCTCGGAATCGGGCCGGGCGACGAGGTGATCACCGTGTCGAACACGGCGGCACCGACGGTGGTGGCCATCGACGCGGTCGGCGCGACCCCCGTGTTCGTCGACGTCCGCGCGGACGACTACCTGATGGACGTCAGCGAGGTCGAAGTCGCCATCACCGCGCGGACCCGGTGCCTGCTGCCGGTGCACCTCTACGGCCAGTGCGTCGAAATGCGTGTGCTGGAGGAACTCGCCGCACGCTACGGGCTGGCGCTGCTGGAGGACTGCGCTCAGGCGCACGGCGCACGCCACCGGGGCCGCATCGCCGGCTCCATGGGCGACGCGGCCGCGTACTCCTTCTACCCGACCAAGGTGCTCGGCGCCTACGGGGACGGCGGCGCGGTCGTCACGTCCGACGACGAGGTCGCGGCCGGCCTGCGGCGGCTGCGCTACTACGGGATGGAGGAGCAGTACTACGTCGTCACCACGCCGGGTCACAACAGCAGACTCGACGAACTGCACGCCGAAATCCTGCTGCGCAAGCTCGGCAGGCTCGACGAGTACATCGCCGGGCGGCGAGCCGTGGCCAGGCGCTACGCCGAGGGCCTCGGCGACACCGGTTTGGTCCTGCCCCGGGTCGCCGAGGGCAATGAGCACGTCTACTACGTCTACGTGGTGCGTCACCCGCGGCGCGACCACATCATCGAGGCGCTCAAGTCCTACGACATCTCGCTGAACATCAGCTATCCCTGGCCGGTGCACACGATGTCGGGTTTCGCGCACCTCGGCTACCGGAAGGGTGCCCTGCCGGTCACGGAGCAGCTGGCCGGCGAGATCTTCTCGCTGCCGATGTACCCGTCACTGTCGGAGGACGTCCAGGACAAGGTGATCGACGCGCTGCGCGAGGTGCTCGCGACGTGCTGAGCCGCACAGCCTCGGCAAGGCTGTGCGGCCCAGTGGCGGAACGTCCTGCCGGTCAGCCGGCGGACGTTCCGCCTTCGAACGCCACGGGGTCGAACGCGCCGGGTTCGGCCAGCGGGATCACCTCGAAGCTCAGATGCGGGCTGAGCGGGTTGTCGTACAGCGCCGACAGCAGCTGTTCGTGCGAATCGACCCGATAGATGTTGAGGCCGCCTGCCGCGCCGACCCGGATCCAGCTGTGCACGATGACGCCCTTGTCCACCAGGTTCCTGGTGTACCGGAAGCCTTCCGGCAGGCGGCGGCGGAAGGTGTCGGCGTCGAGCCCGGTCGGGGCCTGCGTCGCGAGGACGGCGAACAATGCCATGTGGTCGTCTCCTTCAGCCGCGCCGTGCTTCGGCGTAGTCCTTGGCGAATCCGATGGTGGTCAGGCTGTTGGTGCTCAACGCCTTCCGGACGAACACCCTGGCGTCCTCGACACCGGCGCCGTCGCCGAGGATCTTCGTGATATTGGCCGGATCGAGCACCACGGTGTGCTGGGAGGTCACGAGGACGCCGCCGGCGGTCCCGGTCAGCAGCCACTGCCCGGTGTGCAGCGTCATCAGCGCGGGCACGACGATCTGCTTGTAGACGATCCTGCTGTGCGGGAAGCACACCCGGACCGACTTCGTCGTGTGCACCGAGCCGTCGCTCGTCCGGGTGTCCATCTCCAGCAGTTGCAGGCCGGGAGTGTTCTCCCGCAGGGAAACCTTCGCGACGTGGGGCAGCCGCTCCGCCCAGCGGCCGGCCTCGTTGATGAAGTCGTAGACGTCCTTCGCGGCCCCTTCGACCTCGACAGCGTCCTCAAAGGACAGAAGCAGCCGGTCACCGCCCGCCGCGAGCTCGGCGTTCTTCTTGAGCGCGGCGAGCTCCGACACGCTGTTGCGGTCGACAGCACGGTCGATCCACGCCAGGCTTTCCGGATCGTCGCCGACCGCGCGGTAGTCGTGGGTCAGCCGGACGCGGGATTCGGTGGCGGAGCGGGGTTCGACGTGCCAGGCGCCGCCCATGGTGGCGACCGGCGGCTGGGACACCTCCTGGCGGAACCCGATCCGCAATGCCGCCGCGTCCAGCGTGCGAAGCGAGGTCCACGTCTTCGCCTCGCCGTTGGCGGTCGCCCAGATCCTGATCCGCTCGCTGGTTCCGTCCAGCGCGGTACGGTCGACGTACACCGTCGGCGGGAAGAGCTGGGGCCATTTCCGCACGTCCGCGATGAGATCGTAGACGACCTTCGCCGGTGCGGACACGACGATCTCGTGTTCCACTTCGCGAACTGTGGGCTGCGACATAACCTCTCCTTCTCGTTCGAATCCGTCAGAAAGTGCCGAGCCCGCCACAGACATTGATCGCCTGCGCCGTGATGGAGGCGGCCGTGTCCGAAACCAGGTAGCCCACGAGCCCCGCGACCTCCTCCGGGGTGCTGTAGCGTCCGAGCGGGATTTTCGCCTGGAACCGTTCGAGGATCTCCTCCTCGGAACTGTTCCACGCGGCGGCGTAGCCCTGCCGCACCCGCTGGGCCATCGGCGTCTCGACGTAGCCGGGGCACACCGCGTTCACCGTGATCCCGGTCTTCGCGAGCTCGTTGCCCAGTGCCTTGGTGAACCCGACCACGCCGTGCTTGGACGCCGAATACGGCGCGCCGAGGACCACACCCTGTTTTCCCGCCGTCGAAGCGATGTTGACGACCCGCCCGCGCGACTTCTCCCGCATGCCGCCGGTGGTCAGCACCTCGCGCGTCATCCTGAACACGCTGTGGAGGTTCGTTTCCATGACATCGAGCCAGAGTTCGTCGGCGATCTCCGCGGTGACCCCTCCCCCGCTCCGTCCGGCGTTGTTCACCAGCACGTCGACGCCGCCCCACCGCTCCACCGCCGCGGTGACGAACGCCCGGATGTCCGCCGGTGAGCGGACGTCACAGGGGACACCGGCGGCCTGACATCCCGATTCCCGCAGTTCTTTCACCGTGTATTCCACTTTCGCCGCGTCACGCGCGCACAGAAACACCTTCGTCCCATCGGCGGCGAGTGTCCGCGCCACCGCGAGTCCTATTCCGCTGGTCGCGCCGGTGACGAGTGCGACTCGGTCCGTCATGCTTCCTCCCCGGAAGAAATGATGTGATGTCAGGCGAAAAAAGCGGCCGACGGCCTCCAGGAGGCTACCCGGGAATTCCCCAGCGTTCCTTGAGACCCACTATGATCGCGGTAGAACCGCGTACCGACCGGAATCCCGTACGGACTTCAAGTGAACTTCTAAGTCGCGTCACTAGCGTCGTTCCGGCAACGCCGGGCACGTCGTCCGGTAATCGGGAAAGGACTTCGGCATGCCGGTGGACAGTGGGCTCGGGCGCCGTCTGCAGCTCATCCAGGGACTGCACTGGCTGTACGGCGCGAACGGCGATCCGTACGCCACTTTGCTCCGCGGCTTCGACGACGATCTCCGACCGGTGCACGAAGAACTGCGTCGGCGCGGCGTGCTCTGGCCCGCCAAGACCGGGACGTGGGTAACCGCGAGCCACGCCGTCGGCGGCGAACTGCTCGGGCATCCCGGCCTCGGCACCCGGGCCGCCCGGAACGGCCCGGCCGTCCAGCGGATCATGACCTGGGACCAGGATCTCACCACCGGCGACGCGGGCCCGCTGCCCGGCGCGGACCTGGTGCGCCAGGCCTGCGCCGAGGCGTTCGGCAGGCTCGGCGGAGCGTTCGACCTGGCCGAAGTGGCGCACCGGGTCCCCGTCGAAGTCCTCGCACGGGTCCACGGGCTCACCGCTGCGCAGCGGGAAAAGCTGGTGCCGCTGTGCGCCGACGTCACGATCGCGCTGGACAGCCTGTTGTGCCCGCAGCGCCTCGAACCGGTCGGCCGGCTTCTCGACGCACTCGACGGCCTCCGCGCCTTGCTCGGCGAGGGCTCCCCCGCGTTGCCGCACGCCGTGCTGGGCGTGCGGCTGTCCGCGGATCTGTTCACCGGCGCCGTGTCCGCGCTGCTGGAAACACCCGGTGAATGGGCGAAACTCCAAGCCACGCCGCGGCGGGCGGAGGCGATCGTCCGGGAAACACTGCGGTACCGGCCGCCCGTGCACATCCACACGGCTTTCGCGCTGGCCGACCTCGACGTCGCGGGGCAGGCGATCCCGGCGGGCGGCCAGGTCGCCGTTGTGCTCAGCGCGGCGAACCGCGACCCGGCGGTCTTCCCCGAGCCGGACCGCTTCGACCCGGACCGGGCGGGAACACCCGCGCTCGCCACGGGTTCGTGGCTGCCGCTGGCCCGCCTCCACGCCGAAACCGCGCTGATCGCGCTGGCGGCCCGGTTCCCCCGCATGCGCGCCGACGGCAGCCCGTCGCGGCGGGGCCGCGCGCCGGTGACCAGAGGCCTGCTCCGCCTGCCGGTGCGCGCCGACTGAAACGGAACCGCGATGAAAGTGATGTTCACCTGCTTCGCACACAACACCCACTACTACGCCGTGGTACCGATGGCCTGGGCACTGCGCGCCGCCGGGCACGAGGTCCGGATCGTCAGCCAGGCCGACCTGACCGACACCATCGCCCGCTCGGGGCTGACGGCGGTGCCGGTCAGCCCGCCCGGCTGGGCCGCGACCGACCCCGCCTCGCCCGAGCTGTTCGAGCAGATCTACCGGGCGGGCACGAGTCACGTCCAGCACTTCGACTTCACCGGCCGCGACAGTCTACAGTGGACCTGGGAGCACTTGCTCGGCGTGGAGCACGTCATGGTCGCCGCGCTGTACGCCTCGATGAACAACGATCGGATGATCGAGGGATCCGTGGCGTTCGCCAGGAGCTGGCAACCCGACCTGGTCATCGCCGAGACGTACACCTTCGCCGGCGCGGTCGCCGCGCGGTCCGTCGGCGCGGCACACGCCCGTCTGGTGTGGGGGCCGGACAACGCCGTACGGGCCCGCCAAGCGTTCCTGGCCGCGGCGGCCCGGCAACCGGACGCACACCGCGAGGACCCGACCGCCGACTGGCTGACCGGCGTGCTCGCCAGGTATGGCCGCGAGTTCGACGAAACAGTCCTCACCGGACAGTGGACCATCGACACGACACCGCCGAGCGGGCGCCTCGACACCGGCCTGCGCACCGTCGGTGTCCGCTACGTTCCGTACAACGGGCCCTCGGCCGTGCCGGGCTTCCTGCGCGAGCCCTCGTCACGCCGCCGTGTCTGCCTCACTTTCGGCCTCACCGAACGGGAAGCGGGCCGGGGCGTCACCTCGATGGCCGACATCCTGGAGGCGGTCGCCGACCTGGACGCCGAGTTCGTCGCGACCCTCGACGCCACCCAGCTGGCCGACGTGACCCGCGTACCGGACAACGTCCGCGTGGCGGAGTTCGTGCCGCTCAACGATCTGCTGCCGACCTGCTCGGCGATCGTGCACCAGGGCGGCTGCGGAACCCGGTCCACCGCCGAGTTGCACGGCGTCCCGCAGCTCATCCTGACCGACGGCTGGGACACCGAGCTCAAGGGGGAACACCTGGAGCGCGTCGGCGCCGGACTGGCTCTGCCGATGGCCGCGCTGACCGCGGACGGGCTGCGCAGCCGGGTGGCCAGGCTGCTGGACGAGCCGTCGTTCGCGGCCGGCGCCGAGGCGCTGCGCCAGGAAGTGCTGGCCGAACCGGCACCCAACGAGGTCGTGCCGCTCATCGAGAAGCTGACCGCGGCACACCGCGACCGCGCCGCCGTCCACGCCTGATCCGGGGAAAAGCCATGTACCAGAACGATTTCGCCGAGATCTACGATCACATCCATGCCCACCGCGGCAAGGACTACGCCGCCGAGGCCGCCGAACTGGCCGCGCTGGTCAGGGCCCGCATGCCGCAGGCGGCCTCCGTCCTGGACGTCGCCTGCGGCACCGGTGGGCACCTGAAGCCGCTCGCGGAACTGTTCGGTTCCACCGCCGGCCTCGAACTGTCCGAGGACATGATCGCCATCGCCCGACGCAGGGTGCCGGAAATCCCGCTGTCCCAAGGAGACATGCGCGACTTCCGGCTTGACGGCTCGTTCGACGCGGTCACCTGCATGTTCAGCTCCATCGGCTACCTGCGTACGCCTGCCGAACTCGGCCGCACGCTCCGCTGTTTCGCCCGCCACCTCACCGCCGGTGGCGTCGTGGTGATCGAACCGTGGGTCTTCCCGGAAACCTTCGTCCCCGGCTACGTGGCCTCGGACCTCGTCCGCCTCGACGGCCGCGCCATCACCCGGATCTCCCACTCCGTCCGCGAGGGTGACGTGACCAGGATGGACGTTCACTACCTCGACGCGGGCCCGGCCGGGATCCGGCACCTGACCGACACCCATCGGCTCAGCCTGTTCAGCCGCGCCGACTACGAGACGGCCTTCGCCCGCGCGGGCTGTTCCGCCGAGTACGTCGTCACCGAACGGTTCCCTCGCGGCCTGTTCGTCGGCGTACGCACCGCCGCCCCTGCCACCGACGACCGAGGAGCCCAGCGATGACCGCGCCCGCCACCGGCGACGACCAGCTCACCTGGTTCGAAACCATGCGCCGGACGGAGCCGGTGAGCCATGACGAGGCCGAGGACGTGTGGCACGTCTTCGGGCACGCCGACGTAGCCCGCGTCCTCACCGACCCCGCCACGTTCTCCAGCGACATCAGGGAGCTCCTGCCGCCGCCGGAGTACGCGACCTCGTTCAACAACAAGGGAAACTTCCTGCTGATGGATCCGCCCGAGCACCGGCAGCTGCGCGGCCTGGTCAACCAGGCCTTCACCCCGCGGCTGGTCGCGAGCCTCGCACCGCGGATCACCAAAGTCACCGGCGACCTGCTCGACCAGGTCGCGGGGCGGGACACCTTCGACATCGTCGAGGCCGTGGCGATCCCGATGCCGGTGATCGTCATCGCCGAACTGCTCGGCCTGCCCAGCGCGGACCACCGGCTGTTCCGGAGCTGGGGCGAGATCATCGTCGAGTACGGCTTCGAATCGCTGCCGTCGGAGGAGAACATCGCCAAGATGAACCCGACGCTGCGTGACATGGAGACCTATCTGCTGGAGCGCGTCCGCCGAAGCCGGGCCCACCCGGCGGACGACATCATCAGCGGGCTGATCGCGGCGGAGACGGAAGGCCGCAGGCTGGACGACGAAGACATCGTGGGCTTCGCGACGCTGCTGCTGCTCGGCGGGCACGTCACCACGACATCGTTGCTGGGCAACGCTATCCAGTGCTTCGACGAGTTCCGCGAAGCCACCGGCGAACTGCGCGCGGAACCAGGCCTGATGCCGACCGCCGTCGAAGAGGTGCTGCGGTACCGGCCGCCGTTCACGCTGTCCGAACGCATCAGCACGCGGGTCTCCGAGGTCGGTGGCAGGGAGATTCCCGCGGGCGCGCGGGTGACCACCTGGATCCGGTCCGCGAACCGGGACGAAGGCGTTTTCGAAGCTCCGTCCGGATTCGACATCCGGCGGCATCCGAATCCGCACCTCGGCTTCGGCCGCGGCATCCACTTCTGCGTCGGCGCCCCGCTCGCGCGGCTCGAAGCCGACATCGCGTTGCGGGAGATCCTCCGCCGCTACCGCGAGATCGCGGTGAACCGCGACAAGCCCCTCGAGTACTTCTCGGCGGCGAGCAGCATCAGCGCCGCGAAACGGCTGGACGTCGACGTCGTCGCGAGCTGAGCGACAGCACGCGACAACGGCCCGGCGACACCGGTATCGCCGGGCCGTTCTTCGCGCGATGCCTAGACGTTCTTCTTCTTGTGGTAGAGGAACATCGTGAGCGGCGCGAAGATCCCGACGAGGATCGCGGTCGAGAGCGCGACGAGGCCGATCTGCCCCGCCGTCACCGTGCCGTGCAGCAACCCGCGCGCCGCGGTCGAGACGTGACTGATCGGGTTGACGTCGACGACGGCCCCGATCCAGCCGGGCATGGTCGCGGAACTGACGAAGATGTTGCTGCAGAAGACCAGCGCCATCAGCAGCATGCTGGCGGACTGGACGGACTCCGGGCTGCGTACCGTGAGCCCGAGCGCGGTGAACACCCAGGCGAACGCGAAGGCGAACACCAGGATGAGCGCGAACGCCAGCAGCACCCCGCCGATCCCGGCGTCCGGGCGGAAGCCGAGGAGCAGGCCGAGGCCGGTCGTGAGGACCAGCGCGAGCAGGTACCGCCCCAGGTCGGTGATCATCGTGCCGATCAGGCTCGCCGGCTGCCAGAACGGCATGGTGCGGAACCGTTCGAAGATGCCCTTGGAGATGTCGCGGGCGATGGCGGTGCCGGTGTGCGTCGTGAGCATGACCGCGGTCATGACCAGGACACCGGGGACGAAGTACTGCAGGTAGTTGTCGACCGATCCGGCGAACGCGCCGCCGAAGAGGTAGTTGAAGATCAGCAGGAAGATCACCGGCATCATCAGCAGGTCGATCAGCTGCTCCACCGCGGTGTGCTTCAGCTTCACCGCGGCCCGCCACGCGAGGGTGAACGAGGCGGACAGGCCGTTGGGGCGGGTGGGCCGTTCGTCGGCGGCGAGCACGGATGCGAGCTGGCGCTCGAGCGGCACCGCGGGGCTGACTCCGGCGTTGGTCGTGGTCACGCTGCGTCCTCCGTTGCGGCTGGTTCGGTGGGGTGCCCGGTCAGTGCGAGGAAGACCTCGTCGAGACTGGGCTGGCCGAGGGCGAAGTTGGCGACTCCGATGCCGGCGGTGGCCAGCGCGCTCAGCGCCTTGCCGACCAGTTCGGGGTCGGACGCGGCGACGGTGAGCCCCACCGGGTCGCCGTCCAGGTGCACCGAAGCGCCGAGAAGCCGGCCGAGCAGCTCCTCGGCGGCACCGCGCTGCGCCGGATCGTGGAGCCGGACGTGGACCGCGCCCGAGCCGACGGACGCCTTGAGGTCGCCGGGAGTTCCCTCGGCGATGACGCGGCCCTGGTCGATCACCGCGATCCGGTCGGCGAGCTGGTCGGCCTCGTCGAGGTACTGCGTCGTCAGCAGAACCGTGGTCCCGCGTGCCACGACCGTGCGAACGATGTCCCACACCTGGCTGCGGCTGCGCGGGTCGAGCCCGGTGGTCGGCTCGTCGAGGAAGATCAGCTCCGGGGTACTGATGATGCTCGCCGCGATGTCGAGACGGCGGCGCATCCCGCCGGAGTAGGTGGTGGCCCGGCGGCCACCGGCCTCGGCCAGACCGAACGCCGCCAGCAGATCGGCCGCCCGCTTCCTGGCCGCCGGCCGCGAGTAGCCGAGCAGCCGTGCCAGCAGGAGAAGGTTCTCCTCACCGGTCAGGTCGTCGTCGATCGAGGCGAACTGGCCGGTGAGGCTCACCAGGCCGCGCACCGTCTCCGCCTCCCGCGTCACGTCGTGCCCGAACACCCGCGCGGTGCCGCCGTCCGGGCGCAGCTGCGTCGCCAGCATCCGGATGGTCGTCGTCTTCCCCGCGCCGTTCGGCCCGAGCACGCCGTAGACCGAACCCGCGGGCACCGACAGGTCCAGTTTGTCCACGGCCCGCGCGCTGCCATATTCCTTGACGAGACCCTCGGCCTCGATCGCGAGACTGGAATTCACCATCGTTCCCCTCCCATACCGGCAGAACCGGCTACTCGTCCCGTTTTTTCGCGCACGACTGCCAACACCATCACCATTCTTGAAGTCCATCACTCGTCAGGGAGGAAATTCGGGCGGATCTCGAGTTCCGGAAGGAAGGCTACCGAACTTCGCCGGACGCCGCCTATGAAAAATCACGAAACGGTAACGGCGCTGCTGTTGACAGGGTTCCGCCCTGCTCCGACGCTATCCGGCCCACGTTCGCGCCGCCACAGTCAATAGCGCTATAGCCCTATTCCGGTGTCGTGAACGCTCCGCCGAGGACGACGAGTGCCGCTCCAGACGGCGAACAGCCGTCACAATCCCGCGAACACGACACCGAAATCGCGGACCGGCGGAAAGCCGCATCGGAGAAGATCACCGATCCGCGACGCGGTGTCCGAGAAACCCGGCCCATTCCCGCGCGAGTCCTTTCAGGACACGGAACGGTGCTCTTCGGTGAGTTTTTCGAGCACGGGAACGATGTCACGTGGGCTCGCCTCGGCCAGCATTTCCGCGCGGACGCGTCGCGCGTTCTCCAGGAACGAAGGGTCCGTCACCACCCGGGTGATCGCGTCGCGCAGGACTTCGGCGCCCGGCTCCGCGACGCTGAGCCCCGCGCCCGTCTTCTCGACGAGTTCCGCGCTCACCTCGGTGATGGACGTCTGGCCGAAGACGACCTGCGGCACCGCGTGCAGCTGGGCCGAGGTCAGCGTGCCGGGGCCACCGTGGTGCACGATCGCCGCACAGGTCGGCAGCAGGTCGTTGAGCGGCACGAAGCCGGCCAGCCGGAACTTCCCCGGCAGTTCGGGCAGCACGTCGAGCAGCGCCGGGTCTTCGGTCAGGACGACCTCCACATCGAGGTCCGCGGTGGCCGTCACGAGCGCGGAGATCAGCTCCGCGGGTTCCTCGACCGCGCCGCTCAGCCCCAGTGAAACGCACACCCTGCGCTTCGACGGCGGGACGCGGAGCCAGTCCGGGACGGCGCCAGGCCCGTTGTACGGCACGTACCGCATCCCGACCGTGCGCACGCCGACCGCCAGCCTGCTGCCCGGCGGCGTCGGGTCGATGGTCCACTGCCCGGTCAGGATCTCCTCGTCGAAGTGCTGCCCGAACCGCGCCAGTGTCCGCTCCAGCCATTCGGCGGTCGGGTCCTCCCGCAGCTCCGCCTGCCGGAACGCCTGTGCGCGCAGGAACTCCTGGCGTACCCGCACGGTCGCGTCCGGCGCGTACACCAGCCGGGCGTGTGCCGCGCCGGTCACCCGCGCGGCGATCGCGCCGGCGAAGGTGAACGGCTCCCAGACCACCAGATCCGGCCGCCAGCCCCGTGCGAAGTCCACCAGATCGTCGACGACCGGGTCGCTGTTGATCACCGACAGCAGCGCGGGTGTCTGGATGTGCTCCAGGCTCAGCAGTCTCTCGTCCGACCACTGTGTCCGGTCGTTCCCGGTCAGGTCGAACAGGTACACGTACATCGACCCGTCCTCGTGGAGCGCTTCGAGCAGCTCCGCCGAATCGAGATCGTCCACAGGGGACTCGGCCTCCGGACGGCCGACGGGCACCGCGGTGAGACCGCTGCCGGTGATGACGTCGGTCAGGTCCGGCTGGCTGGCGACCCGTACCTCGTGCCCCGCGGTGCGCAGCGCCCACGCCAGCGGCACCATCGGGTAGAAGTGAGTGGGATAGGGCAACGTGGCGAACAGCACCTTCATGCGCGCTCTCTTCTCTCACCGGTCGACGGCGCTCGCACACCCGAAACTAGGGCCGTCGCCATGCAGGTTCACTCGAACCGCGCTCAAGGTCACCTACCGAGTCACTACCGATCCAGCTTCGAGTACGGCTTTACCCGGCTGCTGCACCGTCCGAGTGAAAGCGTTTTCCTCTTCGCCTCACACAGAGCAACCGGAAGGCAGCCATGGCCATCACGAACCAGTTCGAACTGGATGAACCCGCCGCCGTGGCAGGCGGGCGCCTGCCCTCCCTCACCGGGATGCGCTGGCTGGCGGCGGCCATGGTGTTCGCCGTCCACGCCGCGGCACAGCCCGGGATCCTGCCCGAGGGAAGGGTTTCCGAGACGCTCACCTTCGTTGTCGGCATGGGCGGCTACGTCGGTGTTTCGTTCTTCTTCGTACTGAGCGGGTTCGTGCTGACCTGGTCGATGCGGGCAGGCGACACCGCCCGGCGCTTCTGGCGCCGCCGGTTCTTCAAGATCTACCCGAACCATCTGGTGACGTTCCTGGTCGCGATCGCGATGGTGCTGGCGGGCACGCAGATCAACTGGACGGGTGCCGGGCTCACCGGGGTCGTGCCGAACCTCCTGCTGGTGCACGCGTGGTCGCCCGATCCCGCGGTTTCCTTCGGTGTCAACGACGTCAGCTGGTCGCTCTCGGTCGAAGCGTTGTTCTACCTGAGCTTCCCGCTGCTGATCGCCGGGATCGGGCGCATCGGCACGCACCGGCTGTGGTACTGGACGGGCGGGGTGATCGTCGCCGTCTTCTGCGTGCCGCTGCTCGCCCGGCTGCTGCCCGCGGAGCCGCAGTTGCCGTGGGAGCCGATGCCGGCGTGGCAGTACTGGTTCGTCTACGTCTTCCCGGTGACGCGCATGCTGGAGTTCGCGCTCGGTATCCTGCTCGCCAGGATCGTGCGCGCCGGCATCTGGCCGTCCGTTCCCCGCTGGGCCGCCGCGTCCGCCTTCGCCGCCGGCTATACGGCCGCGTTGTTCGCGCCGGGCAACTTCGGGATCGTCGCCCCGACCGTGATCCCGCTCGCGCTGCTCATCCCCGCCGCCGCGGTCGCCGACGTCGCGGGCAGGCGCTCGTTCCTGGCCCGGCCGGTGATGGTGTGGCTCGGCAACATCTCGTTCGCCTTCTATCTCCTGCACGAACTCGTCCTCAAGGGCATGTACCGCCTCGCCGGGACGGAGCACCGGCCGACGGCGTTGTCCGCGGTGTCGATGGTCGCGCTCGCTCTCGCGGTGACCGTCCTGCTTTCCTGGCTGCTGTTCGCCTTCGTCGAGACACCGGTGCTGCGCAGGTTCGGCCGTGCACGGCGGCTCCGCTGACGGCGGGACGGGGAAGCCGCCTCACCCGGAGGCCGCTTCCCACGTGTCCCGTACGGACTCCGGCAGGCCGACCGTGGGGCGCCACGACAGCAGCTCGGCCGCGAGCCGGATGTCGGCCCGCGACCAGCCGGTACCCAGGCTCGGCACCGGCCCGGTCCGTCCTTTGAGGACATCCGGTGGAAGACCGGCCGTAGTGACGAACAGCTCGACGAACTCCCGCAGTTCCACCGCGACACCGCTGCCGATGTTCACCACGCGCCCGGTCACCGCCGACTCCGCGGCGAGAAGGCAGGCCATGGCGACGTCACGCACGTCGACGAAGTCGCGTCGCGAATCCGCGATGGCCAGCTCGACGTCGCCGCCGGTCGCCGCGGCCGCGCGCACGAGCGCCAGCAGCTTCCCGGGGAACGCGGCCGGGGACGGGTGCGGTCCGCAGACGTTCACGATCCGCAGCACGACGCCGTCGATGACGTCTTCGCGCGTGGCGTCGAGCACCGCGGCCGAGCCGGCCAGCTTCGTGCGAGCGTAGGCACCGACCGGCGCTGGTTCCAGCGCCTCGTGCATGAGCGCGCCGTCGGGGACGGGGCCGTATTCGAAGATGGTGCCCAGATGCACCAGCCGCGGCCGCCACGGCAGGCGCGCCATCGCGGTGACGAGCCGGTCCACCACCCCGACGTTGAACCGGCGCAACGCCTCTTCCGGGTGTGCCCAGCCATCGGTCGCGTTGGCCGCGTCGGTCGCGTTGATGACGACGTCGGCCCGCGCCCGCCGGAGCAGCTCGGTGAGCACCCCGGCGGGCGCGGCGGCGACGTCGAGCCGGTGGAACCGGTGGGCGGCCACGTGCGACGCGGGATTCCTGGCGACCGTCAGTACCTCGTAGCCGCGTCGGGCGAACACGTCGCACACGTGCCTGCCGACCCAGCCGGTGCCCCCGAGCACCACGGCCCGGCCCGCGGTCACCGGCTCCCCGGCCACAGCTCTCGTTCCACCCGCCGACAATCGTCGTAGCGGGGCAACGCCCCCGCCGCCATGGCGCCGGCCAGCGACGGTGCCGCACTGTCCCTTGTGGACATAACAGGTTCCAGCCCCGTGGGGAGCGGCAGCGCCAGGTCCGGGTCGAACGGCGACAGCGCGAGCTCGTCCTCGGCGACGTATCCTCCGGAGAGGAGGTAGCACATGGTCGTGTCGTCCTCCAGCGCGACGAACGCGTGCCCGACCCCGACCGGGAAGTACACCGCGCGCGGCCTGTCCCCGGACAGGACCACCACCTCGTGCCTGCCGAACGTCGGCGAGCCGACCCGGAGGTCCACGATGATGTCGTAGGCCCGGCCGCTGGAGCAGAACGCGTACTTCGGCCTGCCCGGCGGCGTAGCGGAGTAGTGCACACCGCGAAGCACGTTCTGCCGCGACCGGCTGAGACACACCTGCGAGAGCGAGAACAACGGGTGTCCGGCGGCTTCCGCGAAAGCGGTCCCGTCGAACATCGTCGCGAAGAACCCCCGGTCGTCCGGATAGCTCTCGGCGCCGAACTCGAACGCGCCCGCGACGGCGAGCTCACGTGACTTCACGGTGCTCACACGACGTGGACGTCGGGGATGTACAGGATCCACTTGCCGCCGGACTCGCGGAACGCCCGCTCCTTGGCCATGATCTCCTCGGCGTGGTTCCACGCGAACAACAGGGCGTAGTCCGGATACGGGTTCGAGAAGTCCGAGGGCGGGCGCACCGGGATGCGCGAACCGGGCATGAGCTTGCCCTGTTTGGACGCCGTCGAATCACAGACGAACGGCACGGTTTCGGTCGTGATGCCGCAGTAGTTCGTCACCGTGGCGCTCTTCGCGGTGGCCCCGTAGCCGATGACGCGCTTGCCCTCCGCGCGCAGCTGCCACAGCAGTGTCATCAGGACGTCGCGCACGCCTTCGACCCGCTGCCCGAACCGCCGGAACGTCTCCAGGTCGGTGAGCCCGGCCGCTTCCTCAGCGTCGAGGAACTCCGCGACCGCCGCGGTGGGGGTGCGCGTATGGGGCCGGGCGACGGTGTACCGGATCGCGCCGCCGTGCACGGCGAGGTGCTCCACGTCGACGAGCTGGAAACCGAAGCGCGCTGCCATGTTCGACACCGACCGGACGGAAAGCAGGTAGAAGTGCTCGTCGTAGATCTGGTCGAACTTGGTGTGGCCGATGATGTCGGCGAGGTACCGCTCCTCGAACACGAACACGCCGTGGTCGGCGAGCAGCACGTCGACCCCGCGGAACACCGAGTCGATGTAGGCGATGTGGCTCGTGGTGTTGGCGGAGAAGATGACGTCCGCGGGCCCGTCCGCCGCCCGGATCTCGACGGCGGAGGACTCCTCGAAGAAATCGGTGCGCACGCGCACGCCCGCCGTGGCCGCCACCTCCGCCGCGCCGCCGGAGGGGTCGACGCCCAGATGCCGGACGCCTGCCTCGCTGACGGTCCGGAGCATCACGCCGTCGTTGCTCCCGATCTCGACGACGAACGGGTCCGGCCCGGAAAGCTCGGTCTCCAGCAGGCGCCGGGCGATCTTCTCGAAGTGCTTGGCCATCAACGTCGACTCGGACGTCCGGTACGGGTAGTCCTGGTGAAACATCCGGGCACGCGGAACCTCTTCGAGGAGCTGGACCATGGTGCACGAACGGCAGACCCCGGCCGCGAGCCGGAAGAAGAACTCGTCCCCGGTGTCGGCGGGCCGCCGGAAGGCGTCGGATATGGGCTGCCGCCCGAAATCGAAGAACTCCGTGACGTCCCCGTCGCAGATTCGGCACTGGTGCATGGCACTTTCCCTTCGTCGCCGCGGGTGGGTCACGCGGGCCGGGTCCGGTATTCGGCGGTCAGTTCTTCCAGCAGCGGGACGATGTCGTTGGGCGCGGGTTCCGCGAGCAGTTCGTCACGCAGGCGCCGCGCCCCCTCGACGAACGACGGCTCACCGAGCACCCGGACGACGCACTCCCGCAGTACTTCCGGCGTCGCCGCCGCGATCGGCACGTACAGGCCCGCCCCGAGTTCCTGCATCCGCTGCGCCTTGACGACGGTGTCCCAGCCGTAGGCCGCGATCACCTGCGGGACGCCGTGGAACTCCGCGGTCGCCCGCGTCCCGCCGCCGCCGTGGTGCACGACCGCGGCACAGGTCGGCAGGAGTTCGTGGAAGGGCACGAACTCCACCACGCGCGCGTTGTCCGGCACCGCCGTCAGCCGCTCGCGCTCCCCCGCTCCCAGCGTCGCGACGACCTCGACGTCGAGATCCGCCAGCGCGTCGAGCACGTCGCCCATCGAGAAGATGGCTTCGCCCTGTTCCTGGGCCGCGAGACCGCCGGTAACGCAGATCCGGCGCCGTTCGGCGGGTTCCCGCAGCCAGCCGGGCATCGTCGAGGGGCCGTTGAACGGGATGTAGCGGGTGCCGACGACGCGCGTCCCGACGTCGAGCCGGGTGCTGGGCGGAATCGGCGAGATCGTCCAATGACCGGTGAGAACCTCCTCGTCGAACCGGCAGCCGTACCGTCGCAACGTCCGGTCCAGCCATTCCGCGGTCGGGTCGTCACGCCGTTCCGGCCGCTGTTCCGCCGTGCGCCGCAGGAACTCCCGGCGCGCACGGGTCAGGTGGTCCGGCCCGGAGACCAGCCGGGCGTCGGCCGCGCCGGCGACCCTGGCGACGATCCCGCCCGCCCAGGTGAAGGTCTCGCGGATCACCAGATCGGGCCGCCAGTGGCGGGCGTACTCGACCAGCCCGTCGAGCATCGCCGGGTTGTTCATCGAGTCGTAGAACGTCGGGATCATGATGCTTTCCAGCGCCAGCAGGCTTTCCCGCGTCCACGCGGCGGGATCCTGCCAGGCGAAGTTCTGCACGTGGTCCGAGCCGCCGTTCACGACGAGCTCCCAGGACATCTCGGCTGCCGCCGGGTCACCGGGATCGTCCCAGTCTGCGACGCCGACCGGCACCGCGGTGAGACCGGTCCCGGTGACGGTTCCGGTCAGTTCCGGCGGGGTGGCCACCCGCACCTCGTGCCCGGCGGTGCGCAGCGCCCACGCCATCGGCACCAACGGGTAGAAGTGGGTCTTGTGCGCCGTGCAGACGAACAGGACCCGCAGGGGCGTTTCGGTGCTCATTTGCGGACTCCGGCGAAGAGACCCGGGCCGTTGGGCCTGCCGCCGTCGAGGCTCAGCGCGGGCAGCAGTTCCACGGCGCACCCGGCGCGTTCGAACGCGGCGACGTACTGCTCGCGGGTGAAGAGGCTGACCATGAGCACGTCGGTGAACTCCTTGAAGCCGGTGGAATCCGCGACGACGAACCGGACCTCCATCCTGGTCCGGTCGCCCTGCCGGCTCGAATGCGTGAGACGCGAGATGACCCGCCCCCGCTCCGTGACGAGGTGCCCGCCGACGTGCCCGTCGAGGAAGTTGTCCGGGAACCACCACGGCTCGACAAGCAGCACCCCGCCGGTGTCCAGGTGCGCGGCCATCCGCCCGATCGCCGCGTCCAGCTCGGCGGTCGTGGACATGCAGGCCACCGAGTTGCCCATGCAGGTGACAGCGTCGAACGTCCGTCCGATGGCGAAGTCGCGCATGTCGCCCGCGTGCACGGTCAGTCCCGGCAGCCGTCCCCGCGCGACCTCCCGCATGGCCGGCGCGTACTCCAGCCCTTCGGCATGCGTGAACAGCTCGGCGAAACCGGCCAGATGGGCACCGGTTCCACATGCGACGTCCAAAATAGACATGGCGCCGGGCGCGCGTTCCTTGACCAGTCCGGTGATGGCCGCCGCTTCGCGCTCGAAGTTCTTGCCACGGCTGCGAAAGACGACGTCGTAGATCGCCGCGTGATCCGGTCCGTACTGCATGGTCCCTCCTTGCTCGGGGATTCAGGCGATGGCCGCGGTACGGCTGGTGACCGCCTCGGCGAGCGCGGCGCTGACGAAGTCGACCTCGTCAGGGCCGAGCGCCTGGTGTAGCGGAAGACAGAGCGTCGCCGCCGCCGCGCGCTCGGCGCTCGGCAGGTGGGCGTCGCCACCGTACGCCTTCACCTTGTGCAGCAACGGATAGCGAAACGTCGTGTAGATGCCGCGGTCGTAGAGATCCCTGGCGACGACATCGCGAATCCCGGCGTCCATCTGCACCCAGTACAGGTAGTACGACGACTCGTGCCCGGCGGGAAGCACCGGCCGCGGCACCAGGCCGGCGACGCCCCGCAGGTTTTCGTCGTACCGGGCGGTGATCTCCCGCCTGCGGGCCACGAAACCCTTCAACTTGCCCAGCTGCACGACACCGATCGCGGCCAGCACGTCGTTCATGATGGAACGGCGCGAGAACGAGGAGACCTCGAAATCCCACCACCGGGTATGGGTCCGCATGGCCTCGCCGTACCCGGTGGCCTGTTCCATTCCCAGGTAGGCGAGTTTCGCCGCGCGTGCGGCGAGTTCCGGGTCCTTTGTGTACATGATGGCACCGTCGACGGCGACCGCGATCTTGCCGTGGTCGAAGCTCCACACCCCGATGTCGCCGAAAGTGCCGCAGGCACGGCCCTCGACCGACGAGGCCTGCGCGTTGGCGGCGTCCTCGATGAGACCGATACCCCTTTCCCGGCACAGGTCGGCGATCCGCGCGATTTCGCCGGGATGCCCGCCGTAGTGCAGCAGCAGCACGGCCTTGGTCTTCGCCGTGAGCCGGGAGCGCACGTCCGCGACGCCCGCGTTGAGGGTGCGGGGATCGACGTCGCAGAAGACCGGCCGGGCGCCCCGCGAGGCGACCGCGTTCGCAGTTCCCACGAACGTGACGGTGGGCAGCACCACCTCGTCGCCCGGCCCCACGCCGAGCAGCTCCATGGCCAGGAAAGTGGCTTCGGTACACGAATTCATGGACGTGACCTGGTTTCGCGGCACGCCGATGTGTTCGGCGAAGCCGCTCTCGAACGCGTCGACCCGGGGGCCGCGGCCGATCCAGCAGCTCGCGAAAACCTCCCCGACTGCCGCCAGTTCCTCTTCGCCAAGTGATGGTTGGAACACGTTGATCATCGGCGACGGCACCCGTGCACTCCTCACTGCTCGTGGCTACATGCGGTCGAAACTGCCAGGAAAATCTCGGAGAGGACTTGAAATGCGGTAGGAACCGCGCGCCGCGGACCTCCGCTGTTCTTCAAGCAATGTTCTGCCGCGGGCGGCGAGCATCGCAGATGCGTCTCCCACCGCACCCGAAGACGCGGGCAAGGCGGACCCGACCCGGTCCCCGGCCCTCACCCCGCGGACACTATGAGGTGACTGATGCCGGAACGGAACTCCGGGCGAGTGCTCAGGATCGGGGTCGTCGGCTGCGCGGACATCGCGATCCGGCGCGTCCTCCCCGCACTCGCCGAGTTGGAACCGGCCGAGCTGGTGGCGGTGGCCAGCCGGCACGCGGGCAAGGCCGCCGCCGTCGCGGCGAGGTTCGGCTGCGAAGCGATCACGGGATACCAGAACCTGCTCGCACGGGACGACATCGACGCCGTCTACGTGCCGCTGCCGCCCAGCATGCACCACGAATGGGCGACCAGGGCACTGCGTACGGGCAAGCACGTGCTCTGCGAGAAGCCGCTGACCACCAGCCACGCCCAGACCACCGAACTCGTCGCTCTCGCCAGGGACCTCGGCCTCGTGCTCGCGGAAAACTTCATGTTCCTCCACCATTCCCAGCACGACGCCGTCCGGAAACTGGTGGACGAGGACGCGATCGGCGCACCGCAGGTCTTCTCCAGTTCGTTCGGCATCCCACCGCTGCACCCGGCGTCGTTCCGGTACACACCCGGCCTCGGGAGCGGCGCCCTGCTGGACGTGGGGGTCTACCCGCTGCGCGTGGCGCAGCTGTTCCTGTCGGCCGACCTCGAAGTCCGGGGTGCCACACTCCGGATCGGCGAAACCGGCGTCGATGTCGCGGGCACCGCGCTGCTGCGCGCGCCCGGCGGCGTCACCGCGCAGCTGGCCTGGGGCTTCGAACACTCCTATCGGTCGACGTACTCCCTGTGGGGAACGCGCGGCAGGCTCAGCGTCCTGCGGGCGTTCACCCCGCCGGAACACCACAAACCCCTGGTGCGGCTCGAACAGCAGGACCTGGTCACCGAATACGCGCTGCCCGCCGACCACCAGGTCCGCAACACGCTCGCCGCCTTCGTCGACGCCGCGCTGACCGACGGCGAACCACCGTCGTTCGGACGGGCCCTGCTCGAACAGTCGGCACTCGTCGAGCAGGTCCGCCAGGCCGCCGCCGAGTCCCCAAAGGACTGAACGGATACCGGCCACCGCGGATCTCGCGCCGCGTGGTCCGGAGCGGACAGCTCAGTAGGGCCGGACACTGCCCCAAGCGGAGGTGCGCACGATCTCCCCCAGCGGGCGGGACAGGCGCAGATCCTCGAAGTCCGTCTGTGAGTTGAGAATCGCCTGGTGCACCCGCTGCGTCGGAAGTTCCGGCTCCAGTCCGAGCTCGCCGACAAGGTTCCCGCGAAGCCGGTGGAACACTTCGAGCGCCTGCGCACGCCGTCCGCTGAGGTGGAGCGCACGCATGTACTGCGTGTGCAGGCCTTCGTGGAGCGGGTTCTCCGCGGTGAGCGCCGCCAGTTCGGTCAGTACCTCGCGGTGCATGCCCAGCCGCAGCTCGGCGTCGACCAGGTACTCCAGCACCACCAGGCGCGATTCCTCGAACTGCCGCCGCTTGGACTCGAGAATGCGTCCCATCGGCACGTCCACCAGCGCGGGCCCGCGCCAGAGCCGCAGCGCTTCGTTCAGGAGCCGCACCGCTGTTCGGTCGTCACCCGTGGAGAGCGCTTCCCTGCCGTCGGCGACCAGCCGGTGGTACTCGTGGATGTCCAGCGTGCCACCGCCGGTACTGAACATGTACCCGCCGACCTGGGTCACCAGAATGCTCTTGGCCACTTCGGTGGCGGGCATGCAGGTCGCCGCGACAAACGTTTTACGAAGATTCAGGATATATGTCTGCAGTGTCGTCAGCCCGCTGAGCGGCGGTTCGTCGTCCCACAATTCTTTTATCAGGGCGGAAACAGGGACGACCTGGTCGGCGTGCACCAGCAGAGTGGCCAGGACGTTGCGCAACTTCGGCGCACTCGGCACCGTAAAATTCGATCCGACACGAACAGAAAGCGGCCCAAGCACACCAAGCTCCATGCCAAGTTCCCCCCAGACAGGCAAACATAGTATTGGGTGATTTCCCCGGTTTCGGATCACCGCCAACAGTACTACCGACTTGAAGTCGACAGCAACAAGTTTCCCCTTGCACGGAATTGCCGAAATGCGCGCAGCCGGGTCGACGGCATCGGGCATCACCCAAACGAGTGAACATCGATTCCGATTGCCCGCGCGAGATCCGGACGCCGACCGGCAAGCATCCCGGCCATACCTCCCAATAGCGCAGCCGATGGTCGGCATTAGGCGCAATACACTAGTCCTATTGGCCGACAAAAGCGAGCAGAAGGCAAACCCGAAATAGACATAACCGCCATACAGGTGTAAAAGGCATACCTATAGGAATGTGTCGCAGATCACAACCATATAGCGGTCGAAACACCCCTCACGACATGAAGGGCCTTCGGGACCGAATCTGTCCCGAAGGCCCTTCACAGCCGTGTTTTGTTCACGAACTCAACGCACGATCAAAAACCGTCTCCGACCGCGTTGTTCACCAGACCCAGAAGTGCCCTCGGGGTCGTCGCCTGGACGAGGGCGTCATCGGCGAGTGTCACGCCGAACCGGGTTTGGAGGCGGCCCGCGGCCTCCAACAGGGAAACCGAATCGTAGCCCAGGTCGGCGAAATCGGTATCCAGGATGTCGCCGCCCAGCGGCATGTCGGCCTCACCCGCACACTCGTACAGAACCGTGGTCAGATCGTCCAGCGTCAATTGGCGCACTTCTCCCACCTCTCCTACTGTCGGCCCGCTCGCGCTTCCCCGTCACGACCATCGCGGCGTTGAACCCGCCGTGACCGCGCGCCAGCACCAGCGCGGTCGTGGCATGGACCCGGCGTGGCCTTGTCACCAGGTCGAGTTCGAATTCCGGCACTATTTCCGCGACGTTCACGGTCGGCGGAATCATCCCGCGCCGCAGCGTCAGCAACGCCGTCGCCAGATCCAGCGCCGCGCCCCCCGCGCTCAGCCTGCCGGTCATCGTCTTCGGCGCGGTGACGGGGACCCCACGGGGGCCGAACACGGCACGCAGCGCGTCAGCCTCTATCCGGTCCAGTTTCGGCGTTCCGGCGGCGTCGGCGAACACGACGTCGACATCCCCCGGCCCGATCTCGGCGTCGGCGAGCGCGAGTTCGATCGCTCGGCGCAGGTTCGGTGGGCGCCCCGAACCCGGCGCCGGGTCGAAAGTGGCGGCGTGGCCCGCGAGCACGCCGTACCACGAGGTCACGCCGCGGGCGCGGGCCGACTCCTCCGACTCCAGCACGAACAACGCACCGCCGTCGCCCGGCACGTGCCCCGACGCGTTGACATCGAAGGGAAGATAGGCACGCGCGGGCTCTTCGGCCGTGCTGATCCGGCCGCCGGCCAGCTGTGCCACCCAGCCCCACGGGCACGGTGAACCGTCGACTCCGCCTGCGATCATCGCCGGCACGCCTCGGCGCACCTGCCGCCTGGCCTGCGCGAGCGCGTCGAGACCGCCGGCCTGCTCGGTCACCAGTACCCCGCTCGGCCCGCGCAGCCCGTGCCGGATCGAGATCTGGCCCGAGTTCACCGCGTAGAACCACGCAAACGACTGGTAGGCGCTCACGTGCTCCGGGCCCCTGCTCCACAGCTTGTGCAGCTCGTTGTGCCCGAATTCGAACCCGCCCGCCGAACTCGCGGTCACCACCCCGACGCCGTACTCCGGCATCGACGCCGGCACCAGGCCGGCGTCGGCCAGCGCCGACCCCGCGGCCACGAGCGACAGCCTCGTCACGTGGTCGGTCTGCGGGAGCAACCTGCTGGGCAGGTGCTCCCTCGGCTCGAAGCCCGAGATCTGCCCGGCAAGCCTGCTCGGGTACCGTTCCGGGTCGAAGCGGGTGATCCGGCCGATCGCGGCGATGCCGCGCAGCGTGTTCGCCCAGTGGGAGCGGGCGTCGAGACCGGTGGGCGCGACGACACCCATACCCGTGATCACCGTGGCCGACGTCATGCGAGCGCCTCGATGCGCGCGACAACGCCCCATCCCTCGCGGCGCGTGCTATCCATGATTCGCTCCTCAGCCGCGTTCACGCGGCGATCCTCTCCGGTGACCGCAGCAGCATCGCGCTCTGGAAGCCCCCGAACCCGCTGCCGACGCTCAGCACGGTCCGCACCCTGTGCTCGCGCGCGGTCAACGGGACGTAGTCCAGATCGCATTCCGGGTCGGGCTCGTGCAGGTTGGCGGTCGGCGGGACGAGACCGTGTTCCATCGCGAGCACGCACGCGGCGAGTTCCAGCGAACCGATCGCTCCGAGTGAATGGCCGATCATCGATTTGACCGAGCTGACCGGCGTCCGGTAGGCGTGCTCGCCGAGGCTGCGTTTGAACGCGGCCGTTTCGTGCCGGTCGTTCTGGACCGTGCCGGAACCGTGCGCGTTGATGTAGTCGATCTCCCCCGCCGGCGTCGCCGCCTGCGCCAGCGCCGCCCGGATCGCCTCGGCCATCTCTTTCCCGTCGGCCCGGAGCCCGGTCATGTGGAAGGCGTTGCTACGGGTGGCGAAACCGGCGATCTCCGCGTAGACGCGCGCGCCGCGCCGCCGGGCGTGGCCGAGTTCCTCCAGCACGAAGACGGCGGACCCCTCGGCGAGCACGAACCCGTTGCGGCGGCGGTCGAACGGCCGGGACGCGTGTTCCGGATCGTCGTTGAGCGGCGTGGTCGCCTTGATCGCGTCGAAGCACGCCACGGTGATCGGGGAGATGGGCGCGTCGGTCGCGCCCGTCACCATCACGTCCGCCGTCCCGTCGCGGATGAGCTCCGCCGCGCTGCCGACCGAGTCGAGACCCGAGGTGCACCCCGTCGAAACGAGCGACACCGGACCCTGCGCGCCGACGTCCCTGGCGACCTCGGCGGCGATCGAACTCGGCACGAGATAGCCGAAAAGCTGCGGTACGGCGTAGGCGGGATCGACCAGCCATTCGCGACCACCGTCGCTGACGACACGGTACTCCGCTTCGAGGCCCGTCGTGCAGCCCACCGCGCTGCCGAGCACGACGCCGACGCGCGCCGGGTCGAGCGCGTCGAAGTCCAGCCCGCTGTCGGCGAGGCTTTCCCTCGCGCTCACCACGGCGAGTTGCGCGGCCCGGTCCATGCGCCGGATCTCCTGCGGGGTGAGTCCTTCGGCCGCCGGGTCGAAGTCGCACTCCGCCGCGACCTGCGAGCGGAACGGCGAAGGGTCGAAGAAACTGATCCTCCTGGTCGCCGTGCGCCCCGTGGACAGCAGCTCCCAGAACGGTTTCGTCCCGAGCCCCCCGGGTGCCACCACTCCGATTCCGGTCAGCACCACCTGACGATTCATCCGTGACCTCGCTGGAATAGTGGAAGGAGACCGACTAACCGGGGAACGCCTGCTGGGCGCGGTACAGGTGGCCGACGTTGGTCGACCTGGCGCGGATCTCCTTGGCGTGCGGCACGAATTCGGGCTGGGCGACCGCCTTCTCCCAGGACTCCACGTCCTTCCACAGCGCGACGTTGACGTAGCGGTCCTGCTTGTCCTCGTCGACGTGCCGCGAGAGCGTGTACTGGATGAAGCCGGGCTGCCGCGCCATGAACGCGGAGACCTCGGCGAAGACCTTTTCGAATTCCTCACCTGGGCAGTGCACGGTAAAAGTGTTGATAAACGTGATCGGAGCGCTGCCTTCCACCGTGCCGAACTCGTGCACTGACATCGGTTGATACTCCTTTTCCGTTTGGGGATTGCGTCATCGCGGCCGCTGCCCTCAAACGTGCTCGAACGCACTCAAAGGCAACTCAAGGAACAACTGAACACGGTGCGCGCCGAGCACGGATCAACCGAATGCGACCAGCTTTCCCCGATCGAGCTGACGCGCCCGGCGCACCACCCAGGAATAAAAGGCGCTGTCCCAGAGCGGAACGTCGCCGGTCTGGTAGACGACGAGTTCCACGCCGTGGCAGCGGGCGACAGCCTCGCCGCGGAGGATGTCCGCCAGCGCGACGGCGGGCGGCCCCGGTTCCGCGCCGGACGCGGCGACGACACGGACACAGTCGAGTCCCGTGGGCACGCCCTCGGGACAGAACAACAGTGTTTCGTCGGCCACCCAGCGGGATTCGAACGACCGCACCTCGTCGAACACCGCGACCACGTCCGAAGTGGTGACCGGCCACGGCTCTTCCTCCACGGTGACCACAAGACTTTCCCGGCATCCGGCGGCGATTTCCCGCGCGGCCGAACGGTCGGCGCCGTAGATGCGGACGATCGAAAGCGAGGGTAACGCCACGGTCAGCACCCACAGCCAGACCCGCGCGTGCGCACCGACGCCGTACAGGCCAAGAGATCGGGCACCGGCGGGCGCCAGATACCGCGCCGCGAGCCCGACCGGAACGGCTGCCCGCCAGGCGTCGAGCGCGTCACCCGACGCGAACCCGATGGGGGCTCCGTCGTTGTTCACCAGCATTTCGGCCGCGTCCGTCGCCCGCGCCCCGCCCGCCGGGCGCACGCGCAGCGTGACGTCGTGCTCGCCGCCGACGACGTCCCGCAGTTCGACGGTGAACGTTCCGTTCCTCACCGCGAGGGTCAACGTCGCGGCGGCGGACGTGGCACCGGTGTCCAGGACGATCTTCTGCAGGACCCAGAACGCTTCCTCCACCAAGGCCGGATCCGCGAACATCTCGTCCAGATCACGTTTTGTGAGCACCAGCGGCACCGCGACATCCCTCCGTTGCGACGGATTCGAATCGATATCCGATTCGAATTCCTGAGTCGAACGGTGATAGTAGACGAGACCGAACCCTATACGCATATGCGCTTTTTCTGCGGCGGCAAAGACGCGCCGGGTTTCGCCGTGCGGATATCCGCACGGCACCCGAACCTCAGACGGTGCTCGCCCCGCCGTCGACGGCGAGCACGGCGCCGGTCATGAAGCCCGCTTCCCGCCGGGTCAGCTGAAGGACCCACCACGCGATCTCCTCCGGCGACGCGACCCTGCCCAGCGGCGCGTACTCGCTCATCTCCGCCAGGAACCGGCGGTACTCGGCCGGGGTGGAACCCATCCTTTCGCCCATGCCGGTATCGACAACGCCGGGCGCGAGCGCGACGACCCGGATTCCCCTCGGCGCCAGCTCCGCGGCCCAGGTACGGGTGAGGAAGTCGATCGCGACCTTGCTCGCACCGTAAAGCGACATCCCCGGCCAGGCACGGCGGCCGAGCGAACCGGCCGTGCTGAGATTCACCACCGTGCCCTGTGTTTCGGCCAGCGCGTCCACCGCACGCTGAGTCAGCAGTAGTGGCGCGCGGAGGTTCACCGCGAGCTGTTCGTCCGCGCGCCCGGGGTCGATCTCCCCCATGGCGGCGGGCACGGCGATCGCGGCGTTGTTGACCAGCACGTCGATCCGGCCCAGCTCGCGCAGCGCGGTCGACACGACCAGTTCGGGCGCCTCGGCGCCGGTGATGTCGGCGACGAGCGGCCGGATGTTTTCCCTCCCCTCGGCGGTTTCGGCGAGACTGGCCGGGGTGCGGCCCACCACGAGGACCTGGTCGCCGCGGTCGGCGAAGGCACGGGCCGTGGCCCGGCCGATACCGGTGCCACCGCCGGTGATGATCACGGACCTCGGGGAGCGAATCTGGGAATCGGTCACCCCGCGAAGGTAGGCGGCGGCACTAGAATCTCGGCTCAGCACCGCTGTACCTCCTCAGCGCACGTCGTCGCGGGTGACGACACGCTGGTACACCTTCAGTTCACCGTCCTCCCACACCAGCACGTCCTCGCATACGCACATCGCGTGCAATCTCGGTGCCGCGCCCGGAGCCGTGGCGATGACCTGGACGTAGGACCGGACGTGCAGCCGGCCGTCCGGCTGGGGAACCACGGAGACCATCGTGTAGCAACGCCGGTAGGTTTCGCCCGCTTCGGCCCACGCGGCGAGCGCGTTTCGCAGTCCGGCAAGGAGATTCGCGTGGCCTGTCACCGGCTCGGCGATCTTCGGCGGGGAAAGCAGCGACGCGTCGGCGGTGAATGTCCGCACCGCTTCCTCGGCGGGCCCCTCGTCCATGAGCTGGATGTGCCGCGAGTAGAACTGCTGTACCTCGGCGTAGACCTTTTCGAACGCTCGCTGACCGGCCGGTACTGACACGGCATTCCACCTTTCGTCCACCACGCGGGCCGACTCCCGCCCTGGCCTCACCCTGTCACCGCGGTTTCGAGATCGGGCAGGAGAACGGTATAGCCATGCTCCGACATATTTCGAGCATCTGCCGGAAAAGTGGCGCCCACAAAGAAAAGGAGACCGGCCATGCGGATCATCGACCTTTCTTCGCCCGTGGACGCCAGCGGCTACGAGCCCGATCCCGTGGTGCACGAGGTGCTTTCGCCGAGGGAAGGCGCGGTGCACATGAGCGAGGAGATGCGCGAGCACTTCGGGCTGACGTTCGATCCCGACGCGCTGCCGGGCGGGGAATTCCTTTCACTGGACCGGATCTCCCTCACCACCCACACCGGCACCCATGTCGACGCGCCCGCGCACTACGGTTCCCGGACGACGTACGGGACGGGAACTCCGCGCACCATCGACGAGGTCCCGCTGGAGTGGTTCCACCGCCCCGGCGTGGTGCTCGACCTCACCGGCGCGCCGACGGGCGTCGTCGGCGCCGACGGGCTGAAGCGGGAATTCGACAGGATCGGGTATGTCCCTTCACCACTGGACATCGTGCTGCTGCACACCGGCGCCGACCGGCTGGCCGGGACGGCGCGGTACTTCGGTGACTTCGCCGGGCTCGACGGTCCTGCCGTGAACCTGCTCCTCGATCTGGGAGTCCGCGTCATCGGCACCGACGCGTTCAGCCTGGACGCCCCGTTCGGGGACATCATCCGGCGCTACCGCGAGACCGGCGACACCTCGGTGCTGTGGCCCGCGCACTTCACGGGACGGGACCGCGAATACTGCCAGATCGAGCGGCTCGCCAACCTCGGCGCGCTCCCGTCGCCCTTCGGGTTCCAGGTCTCGTGTTTCCCGGTGAAGATCGCGGGAGCCGGGGCGGGCTGGACGCGGGCCGTCGCGCTCGTCGACGAGGACTGAGCGCGGCTCACGCCGAAAGGCTGTGCAGGCACGCCACGAGACTGCGTGCCTGCACGTTGAGATAGTGGCTGTGCCGCAGGAGATCCACCAGCTGCCGCAGCGTCGCCCAGCGGAAGTCGGGATGGTCGAACGCGGGGTCGTCGTCCACTTCGACCACGACGTATCGGGTCCTGGCGTCGAAGAACCGGCCGCCCTCTTCGGACAGCGTCGTGTCGAACCTGATCCGTGAGCGGTCGGCGGTCAGCACCGCGTCGAGGAACCTCGGGAGCGCGTCCGGCGGCAGGTGCTCGATGTTGTCGGGCGTGCACTGCACGGTCGGCGCGAGTTCGATGACGTCGACGTAGCCGGGCTCCACCCTGGCGTGTACCAGGACGTGCAGAACCCCGTCGACGCGCTTGACGAGGAACGCCACGAGCCCGGCACCCTTCGGCCGGATCATCGGCTGCATCCAGCCACCCACCTCCCGGCCCGACGCCTCGACTTCCACCCCGATCACGTCGAAGAACAGGCCATCGACGTGCGAGACGACCCCGGCCGCGCGCTGCCAGTGCGGCAGCCGGGCCAGCGGCACCGTCGTGGTGCGGACATCCGTGCTGGAACGTGATTCGGTGATCCAGCTCAGGATGTTCTCCATGCTGTTCAGGCTTCCGCCCCCGGCACCGCACGAGCGCGCCAGCGCGCCGCGGAACCCGTCGTCCCCGGCACCGGGAAGCGCCGGCGTGCCGTCGCCGGCGAACGGGAAGCAGGACAGTACCGTCCTGGTGTCCATGTTGATCAGATCGTCCACGGCGAGCAGCTGGTGCACCTGGCCGAGCGTCAGCCAGCAGAATCCGTCCAGCAGCGGGACGTCCTCGGTGACCTCCACGATCATGTTGCGGTTGCGCTTGTGGCGGAACCAGGAGCCCTGCTCGGACTGGCGGACGTCGGCGATCACCTGGTGCCGCGCCGTGTCACGGAAGTAGGCGAGGTACGGAACGTCCCTGCCGCCGTGCACCCTGGTGTAGTTGCTGCGCGTCGCCTGCACGGTCGGCGAAAGCTGCAGGCCGTTGTGGTTGCCCGGTTCGGCCTTGGCCTGCATCAGGCAGTGCAGGACGCCGCCGAACTCCTTGACAAGGATCCCGAGCACCCCGACCTCGGGCTGATTGATGATCGGCTGGTTCCAGGTCCGGATGCGCCGGTCCGGCACGTGCACCTCGATGCCTTCGATCCGGAAGAACCGGCCGGTGTCGTGGACGATATCGCCGGTTCCCGGCGCGGTCGACCAGCCGGCCAGCTCGTCGAGCGGCACACTCCGGGCGCGGGTGTAGGTGTGTACCGCGAATCCGGTGAACCAGTCGTGGAAACCGGCGAGCCCGGTGACCATTCCTTCCCTGGTCAGAACGGATTCCGCGATCCTTTCGGTGATCTCGGTGGTCGTGCCGGACAGCCGCGTTGGCGTAGGGGGCATGGCGGGCTCCTTACCGGTCGCATTCCCCGGCAACGCTGTCAGGCCGAGCTGGAAACCCGCCTCCGCAACAACTTGAGCCTCGCTCGAACCGCGCTGGAATCGCGGCGGTCACCCGCCGCTCGCGCGCATGATGACCGCGTGGATACCGTCGAGCAGTCGCTGGAAGCCGAACCGGTACACGTCCGCCGCGCCCAGCGCGTCGAGCCCTTCGAAGCCGTTGTCCCGCCAGCTCGCGAAGATCTCCGGATAGCGCTGCGGGTCGAAGTAGTCGTTCCAGAAGGACATTCGCTCCGCCCACCAGTCGTCGTTCGATTCGCCGCTGGTGCGCTCCAGCTGATCGGCCGTCACCTCGACCCGGCAGATGGCGTCGACGACCACCTGCACCGCGTTGGCCGCGGCGACCCGCTCCTGCGGAGTGAGTCCCAGCCCGGACAACGCCGACAGCAGGTACTCGTCGCCGTCCATGACACCCGGCCCCAGCGGCGGGCGGCTCAGCGAAACCTGCCCGAGCCAGGCGTGGTCGCGGAACATCGTCCTGGTCCGGTCGGCATACAGCTCGAGCTGGGCGCGCCAGCCCTTCGGCTTCGGCGCGTTCCCCAGCGGGAGCGCGCGTTCGCGGAGGACACGGTCGACCATCAGGTCGATCAGTTCCGCCTTGCCGGGCACGTAAGTGTAGAGAGTCATGGTGCCCACGCCGAGCGACTTGGCGACCTTGCTCATGGACAGCACGGACAGCCCGTGGACGTCGGCGACGTCGAGCGCGGCGGCCAGCACCTCGTCGACGTTGAGCCCCGGTCTGCGGCCCAGCACCGGCCGCCCGTCCTCGGGACGGCTGGTGCGCCACAGCAACGGAAGCACCTTGTCCGGGTCACCACCGCCACAGTGCTCCGTCGCCATCGCCGCTGTTCACCTACTTGTCCCGCCCGCCGGTCGTACCACCGAGACCTTACCGTACGTGCTACGGTAACATTCTCGTATCCAGTACCATAAAATCGAAGGCCGAACGCGAAGGAGAAGGACGTGACGATCCTGGTAACGGGAGCCACAGGGAATGTGGGCCGGCTCGTGGTCGACGAGCTGCTGAGTATCGGCGCGACGGCCGTCCGCGCACTGACCGTCAGTCCGAAGAGGGCGAACCTGCCGGCGGGCGTCGAGGTCGCCAAGGGCTATCTCGGCAAGCTCGAGACCCTGCCGGACGCGCTCGACGGCGTCGATACCGTGTACCTCGCACCGGTGCCGGAAACGGTGAAGGAGTTCACCGAACTGGCGAAGAAGGCCGGCGTGAAGCGGATCGTCGTGCTCTCCGGCGAAGGTGCCGACGAAGAGTCGCGAAAGGACCCGTCGGAGTGGTTCTACTACGGATCCGAATATGCCGTGGAGCAAGGCGGATTCGCCTGGACGCACCTGCGGCCGGGCGTGTTCATGAACAACACGCTCGACTGGGCCGACCAGATCCGCGCCGACGGCCGCGTCCGCGCCCCCTTCGGACAGGCCCTGCAGACCCCGATCGACCTGCGGGACATCGCCGCGGTGGCTGCCAGGGCACTGGTGGACGACGCCCACGACGGCAAGAAGTACCGGCTGTCGGGGCCCGCCGCGATCACCCAGGTCGAGCAGTTGCACGCGATCGGCGAGGCGATCGGCCGCGAGCTCGAATGGGAGGAGCTGACCCCCGACCAGGCTCGCGAGTACTGGGGCGGACAAGGATTGCCCGAGGACGTCATCGAGTTCCTGATCGACGTCTTCGAGAAGACGATGCGCACGCCCCAGGTGCCGATCCAGACAGTGGAGGAACTCACCGGACGTCCCGGGTGCACCTACGCCCAGTGGGCAAAGGAGAACGCGGACAAGTTCACATAGGCCGAACACGTTCCCATGGCCGAACGGGAACGCCGGCCCACCTCGCCGGCAGGCTGCCGCTCGCCGGAATTGCGGCCGGGGTGTCCTGCCGGCGCGTCGTTCACCACGGCGGCCACTATTGGACAACGCGCCCACCCATGAGCCCAAGGAGTCTCAGCGGATTGTGAGCAAACCTTTCCGGGGCACGGATGTGCGAGGCCCGCCGCGCTGTTCCAGGTGATCGGCCAACGCCGCCGCGAAGCCCCACGATCCTTCTTCGCTTACCCGCTCGGATTCGGCTCGCCGCTCTCCTGCTGCCTCTCACCAACGCGGCCAGGCCCCCACCCGCTTCGATCGCCGGTCTGCTCACAGCCGAGGTTTCTCGGTGGCGGCTGGGCCGCATCGCCCGAGTCCGAAGTGGACTACGGACAGGCGCTGCCGCGAAGGGTTCCCGGTGTGGTGCGCGACCACAGGGACGGTTCGTCCGCCGGTACGGCTTCGGCTCCGCGGTCAGGGCCCGCGACACCCTCGTCGCAGCCGGCCCAGAGCAGTTTGGTCCGCCAGCGCAGTTTGGCCTCGCGCGTGATGCCCATCGCGCCGTGCAGCTGGTGGGTGGTCTGGGCGATCCACGGTGAAACGGCGGTGGCTACCTCGCGCGTGGTCACCAGCGCGAAAGTGAGCGCGCCGGGGTCGTCGCCGACGAAGCGGTGCCTAGCTTCGTGGGTAAGGGTTTCCAGCTCCCGGAGTCCACGCTGGCGCTGAATGACCGACTCCATGAGCATGTCCACCAGCAATTGCGGGACAAGCTCAGCCCGGAACAGGTCAGCCAGCGTCTCGTGGTGGACTTTCCTGACGAGCTGGAGATGCGCGTGTCCCACGAGACGATCTACCGCGCCCTCTATATCCCAGGACATGGCGCGCTGCAACGGGATCCGGTGCCGTGCTTACGAACCGGGCGGAGACGACGGCCGTGTCGATGAGATGCAACTTTGCCGAGTTTACCGGTAACGGGTGATATTCGATCGTGCGGTGTTCGGGTACATGACGGAGTTGGCCTCGTGTAGAGCAGTGTGGACGAGGGCTCTTGTCGGGGTCTTCACGCAGCACCGCGGGTAGCGTGGTGGCTGCTTTCTGCTGTTCGGCGGAGGTGTGTACGGCGTTGGTCGGGTCGGCAGCTTGACCGCAGCCACCTGGTCAGTCACCCCGTCTAGCCGCGCTGGTGACCACCTCCGTATGCGGCAGCCACGCGATGGGTTCATGACCGTGTGGTGGCTTTGCAGGTGCGGTCTCGAACCCGATCGGCCGCGAACGGGTAGCCACGATCGTCGAAGATAGCGGCAGCTTCGTTCCAACAGGCGATCGCGCTGGTGGTGTCCCCGATGTGGTGCAGGGACACGGCGAGCGTGTCCAGCCCTTTGGCGACCGCGCCGGCGAGGAAGCCTGATGTGCGGGCTAGGGAGATCGCCTCCCGGCACAGCGCGATCGCCTTCCGATGCTCGCCCAGTCCCTGCCATGCGCGAGCGACATTGCTCAACGCATAGGCCTCACCGCCAAAGTCATCGCAACGACGACGCAAGACCAACTCGTTTTCGGCATGGCGCAGAGCCTGCTGGTACCGGCCAAGACCGGCATATGCGCGACTGAGGCCGCCTTCCGCAACCGCTTTCCCTCGAACGGTACCGACCTCTCGACGCAAGGCGAGCGCCTCGCCCAGATAGGGCAGCGCCTGCTCGAAGCGTTCCTGTTCGATGGACAGGTACCCGAGGTTGACGAGCGCGACGGCTAGGCGGGCGCGGTCACCGAGATCACGGGCCCGCGCCAGCAACTGTTCGTAATGGTCCCGCGCGTCGCCCCAGCGCCGCAAGCTCGTGAGCGTCTGGCCGCGCGCCATGAGAAACCAGGCTTCGGCGCTGCCGTCGTCGCTGTGCCGCGCGGCGGCAATCCCGCAGCTTTCAATGTCGAGGATTGTCTCCCAACTACCCACTCCGGAAAGGAATCGGATGAATGGTTGGGCGAGGTAGAGGGTGTGCTGGTGCAGTCCGTGCCATGCGGCGTGGTGGACAGCGGCGAGCAGGTTGTGCCGCTCCAGAGCCAGCCAGGCCACTGCGTGAGCGACGTCGGGGATCGACGTTGGATGGGCGGGAACGGTGACCGGCTGTGGTAGCCGCTCATGAGCGGGGCAGGTCAGCGTGTCGCAGGTGCGAGCGGTGTGGGCGTACCAGTCCAGCAAACACCGCTGGGCATGATCCCGGTCATCGGGGTCGTCCTGGCGCGTCGCCTGATCCAGGGCGTATGCCCGCAGCAGGTCATGGAACCGGTAGCGATCCTGGCCCACCGGCTCGATCAGGTGCATCTGGGCCAGCTCCTCCAGCACCCGGCGCGCAGTTGTGGGATCTACGTCGGCGACCGCGGCAGCGGCGTGCACGCTCACCTCGGGGCCAGGATGCAGACCCAGGCGCCGGAACACGCGCGCGTGCTCAGCGGACAGGCCCTGGTAGGACCAGCCAAACACGGCCCGCACTGCTGCTCGCTCATCCGCGCCCCGGCTCAGCACGTCCAGCCGCACGCGTTCGTCGGCCAGTTCAGTGACGACAGCGGTCACGGTGGAATGCGGGTAGGCGGCGGCGCGGCCCGCCGCGATACGCAACGCCAGTGGCAACCGCGCACACCAGCGCACCAACTCCGTCACCGCGGTCCCCTCCGCGCCGGCGCGGGCCGGGCCGAGCACGCCGGTGACCAGTTGCACGGCTTCGTGCTCGGTGAGCAGATCCAGGGTCAGGCGACGTGCCCCGTCCGTGACGACCAACCCGGTCAGCCTGTCGCGGCTGGTGATCACCGCCAGGCAGCCGGGTGTTCCCGGCAGGAGCGGACGAACTTGGTCGGCGTGGTGGGCGTTGTCCAGCACGATCAGCACCCGGCGCTCGGCGAGCAGGGAGCGGAACAACCCCGCCCGTGCCTCGACCCCGACGGGCATCCGCTCGGACGGAACACCCAGGGCGCGCAGGAACCCGTCGAGCACCTCGGTCGTGGTTGCCGGGTCGCCGGGACCGTAGCCGCGCAGGTTGACGTAGAGGGTGCCATCGGGGAACTCGTGCTGCACGCGATGTGCCCACCACACGGCCAGAGTGGTCTTGCCGATCCCGGCTGTGCCATCGATGGCGGTGATCACCGCGGTGTGCGGCGATGGCGCCGTGTCGCGGGCCATGTCGTCTCGGTCAGAGGGAAGTAACGCGTCCAGGGCGGTCACGTGCTCGCTGCGGCCGGTGAAGTCCTGGACCACAGGCGGCAACTGCCGCGGCACCACCGGCAGCCCACCGCCGGCAGCATCCCGGTGGGCTGCCGCCTCGCTCAGCCAGACATCGTGGATCACTCCGGCCTGCACGACCGCTCCCCGAATCTCACCAGAGGCCTGATTCTGGTTCCGGACACGCTGCTCGTCGCCCGCCACGACATTCAGTGTGTCGCCACCACCGCCAGGACTACACCGGAATCGAGGCACGTCAGCCACCAGGAGCAACTCCTGGCCGACGTGCACAGGAGTTCGGTCATCCGCGCAGTCGGCTTCGGACATCGACACGATGGTGACCAAGCTGGAGACCCGCCGCCGCGGGACCGGCGGCCCGGCCGTCCGCGCGGCCATCGACGCCTTCCTCGACTCCCCGAACATCAAGGGAAACCCGAACACCCTGCGCGCCTACACGAACGTGCTCGACCGCGCGCTCGCCGACGTTGCCAACGACGAGGTCGCCGAGGCTGCGGCCGGGCACGTTCTTAGTAGCTCGCCTCGGTCAGCAGGGCCTGGGCGGACCGGCGAAACGCGGCCACCAGGTGTGCGCTATCCCCGGCGCGGGTGGCGAGCACCACCTGACATGGCTCGACCCCGTGCAGCGGGATCGAGGTCAGGTCCGGGCGGGTGCCCTCGGCGTGCAACCCGGCGGGCAGGATGGCGACCGCCTGCCCGGACGCGATCAGCTCGAATACGTCCTCGAGGTGACTGACCAACGGCCCGTCGGGTGCCGGCGTGCCATCGGGACGGGGGTCGACACGCCAGAACGAGTCCCACTCGGCAGCGGGCAACCTCGGCACCGGCTCAGTCGCGATGTCGTCGAGGGTGACCGATTCCCGGCCGGCCAGCCGGTGGAACCGGGCGACGAGCAGCACACGGGGCTCGTGGTGCAGGACGGTGACCCGCAGTCCGTCGGTGGCGAACGGCAGCCGCGTCACGACAGCGTCCACACGGTGGCCGAACAGGGCCGTCCGCACCTCCGCCAACTCCAGGTGCAGTGTGTGCACCTCGGCCTCGGTGTGGTGGTGGCGCAGGTGCCGTACCGCCGGAGTAATGATCAGCCCGCGCGTATGGCCGACGGTGAGCTGACTTGGCACTGCGGCCGCACGGGCCTCCGCCGCGGCCATTGCGGCGACCGCCAGCAGTTGCCTGGCGTGGGGCAGGAACGCGGCCCCGGCGGGGGTCAGGCGGGTGCCCTGCCGGTCGCGGTCGAGCAGCCGGGCTCCGACGCGCTGCTCAAGGGTCCGGATCTGGCGGCTCAGGGTCGGCTGGGTGATGTGCAGCAGCGCCGCGGCGCGGGCGAAGTGCTGCTGCTCGGCGACCACCGTGAAGTAACGGACCAGTCGGAGTTCGAACTCGGCCGACGGTACCGCGTTGGCTGTGTCCACAACACCGCAAGATAGCCCACTCGCGGCCCGTGATGCCTGGAACGCATCACGGGATGCGAAACAAGCCTTGGACGCGCCCCCTGGACAGCGTGGAGTGTGGGTATAGGCGAGGAGGACGTCATGCGACCGCGATAATCGCCGAGGTGTTCCGAACCGGGCGACGGGGAAACGTTAGTATCCATTGCTAGCGTGCCCTCCCCCGTTCTTTTCGGGGCGTCCGGAGCTTTATCGCCACGTGGCTAATCGAGATAACGCGTCGGCCGATCGCGTCCTCGTTCTCTGTGACAACCGCTGCCAGGGCGGCTTTGTTGAAGCGGAATGACAGGATCGGGGTGAACTGATTCCCGCCATGCACGACAACCGCTTTGTCAGAACTGAGGTGGAGTGAAATCATGATTGAGTACCATGAGACCGTCGTTGTCGGCGGGGGTTTTGGCGGAATCTGCGCTGCGCACGGCCTCCTGGAGGAGGGCCGGGGCGACTTCGTCATCCTCGAGCGTGCCGGAGAACTGGGTGGGGTGTGGCGGGACAACCGCTACCCCAATGCGGCCTGCGACGTCCCGGCACATTTCTACAGCCTCTCGTTCGCGCCAAACCCGACGTGGACGCGCAGCTACGCGCCGTGGGACGAGATCCTCGCCTACATCAACAAAGTGGCCGACGATCTGGGAGTCGGGAACGCCAGCGGCTACAAATGGGGCCTGGTCTTCAACCGCGCGAACGAGCACACGGGCTTCATTCCGGTCAACTATCTCAAATACGCAGATCCTGACGTGGACTGCGGCGCAGCCGGCAGTGACCTGCAGGTCAAATGGAATCAAACTTTGTACCAGTGCCCTGGCAGCAACTGCAACCAAGGGCAAGCCATCGACGGGCAGCACGTGAGATTCTTCTGCAATTTCTACGACTCGGCCGCAAGAACCTGGTGGCGTTGGGTGTTCAACCCCAACAATCAGCACGAAGGGTTCGCGTACGTCCAGAATCAGCCCGGAGCGGCCAATTGTTAGACGTGCCCCCAAGGCAACGCGTACCAATACCGCGGGCACGATAGGACATCTGCGGCAGGCCTGGCTGGCCTTGACCAGCCAGGCCGTCTCCGCCGCCCGCCGTAGACCGGGCGGGGTCTCTCGCAAGCCTGAAACTGTTGATCACCGTTGTTGTTGCTTGGTACGACCGTGGCGCACCCCCGTCGACCGCCAAGAAGGAGATCGGAGTGCCGGAGCGGGTGGCGATGCCGGGCATGACGACGTTGGCGCTGGCGCCGACGGCGGTCATGCGAGGGCGAGCACGAGCGGGCTCATCGTCGCCACACAAGGGACGTTGTCGATGACAGCACGTGCGGGCACGGTCGAGCGCACCGAGCTCCGTCAGATGCCGAGCCAGGCGAGCACCTCACCGGCACGAGAACTTCCCATGCGCCCGTACACGCCGGCGGCGAACCGGGCATGCCGGTCGGCTTCCTCGTCCCGCCCTCGCTGCCGCGCCGTCGACGACCGCAGCGTCGCCACCTCGGCCTCGATGGCGCTCTGCCCGACCTCCTTCGCGCTCGCCGCGGCCTGCTCGAGCACACGATCCGCCTGGCCGAAGTCGCCTTGCGCCACGCACACCGCCGCGGTGGCGAGCAGGGCCTTCGCCGCGACGCTCTCCGCTGTCGCCGCGATCGCGAGCTGGTGCGCCCGTTCCAACGTCTCGAGTGCCTCACCGTAGCGGCCCAGCCCGGCCAGCGCCCGCCCGGCGAACACGGTCTGCATGGCGGTGCCTCGGGCCTTGCCCAGCGTGATGTTGATGTCCAGCGCCTTCTGGAACCATACGAGCGCGTCGTCGAACCGCTGTTCCCGCAGCGCGAGGTTGCCCGTGAAATCGCAGGTCGACGCGAAGAGCCATTCGTCGCCGGAGGCGAGCTCGCGTGCCCTGGCCAGATCGGCCGCCGCCTGGGGAAAGCGTTCCAGCTCCTGCAGAGCTTTCGCCCGCAGACAGCGGCATCGTGCCTCGGCCGGTGCGTTGCCGGCGATCCGCGCGGATTCGACGGCCACATTCGCCGCCCGGTACCAACTGGCGAGAGGGCGGCGCGCGTCGAAGTAGGCGAAGCTTGCTTCGAACAATTGCCAGACCCGGTCGTGCCAGCGCTTGGCCGCGGCTGCCTCCAGCGCGGCGAGAATGTTGGTCAGTTCCCGCTCGAACCACGCCAAGCCCGCGAGGGCATCAGGGGTCACGGCGTCCGGCGAAAGCAGTCGCGCCGGGTCGGCGATACGCAGGCGCTGCCATCCGGTGACCGCGACGTCCGCGGCGGTCGCGCCCAGCAGCCACCAGTCCACCGCCCGCGACAGCCACGTCGCGCGGTCCTCTTCACGGTCTTCGGCCGCCGAGCGGCGCAACGCGTGCGTGCGCACCATCCGGTGCATGACGTATGTCCCGGCCGTCGGCTCCTCGATCAGCGCTCGCAGGTAAAGTTCTTCGAGGTCCTCGCGCACTCGCGCGACCTGTCGGCCCATGATCGCCGCGACCAGTTCCGCGCCACAATGCGTTCCCACCAGCGCGCCCAGCACCCGGTACACCGTCCGCGCATCCTCGGGCAGATCCTCGTACACGGCGTCGAAGACTGGTGCCAGCCGGTCCGTGACCGAGTCGGCGTCCGTTTCCCCGAGTTCGCCGATCAGCCGCTGGACAGTCCATTGCGGACGGACGGCCAGTCGTGCGCCGACCACCCGCAGCGCCAGCGGCAGTCCCCCGCACAGCTCGACCAGCCGCGCGGCCGCGGCGGGCTCGGCGTCGATCCGGCCGTCCGAGCACACCTTCGCCAGCAGCGCGACACCGTGCTCGACCGGCAACGGCTCCACCGGCACACCGACGGCGCCATCCTCGTACAGCTTCTCGAGCGAACTGTTCCCCGCGACCAGGACCAAACTCGCGCCCGAGTTCGGCAACAACGCTTCGACCTGGGCGGCGTCGGTCACGTCGTCGAGCACGGTGACCAGCCGCGTCCCCGCGGTCAACGACCGGTACAGGTCCTGCCGCCGCGCGAAATCCGTGGGCAGCAACGGTTCCGGCACACCGAGCGCGAAAAGCAGCCGCCCCAGCGCCTCGGCGGGCGAGTCACCATCGGCACCGAACGCCGCGTGCAGCGCGCCATCCGGGAACCGGTCACTCAGCGTCGCGGCGGCCTTCTGCAGCAACGCCGTCTTCCCCACACCAGGCATACCGCGCAGCACGACCACCGGCGGCCGCCCGAGCTCGACACGCGCCGACTCCGCCACCGCACGCACCCGCCGCAACTGGGAGTCACGGTCCACGAACGTCGCGGGAGCCGCAGGCACCAGCGCCGGGACCGCCGCCGGGATCGCGGGCGCCGCCAAGGTCACCGATCCGATGTCGCGTGCCTGCACCACCTGCCCAGCACGTCCGGACAGTGTGTTGCGCATTCCGCCGCTCCCTCCGCGCTGGCTCCCTGTGACCAACACGGTACTGGACGGCTACATCCGACATGGGCGTTCCGGAAACACCGTTGCTACGGTGACCCGGCGCACCCACCAGGAGCCTTGCGCTCCCCTGATCGAGGAATTGACCAAGGCAATACCGCATGGTAAGCGAATTTGAAGCCGGAAGCCGGAAGCCGGAAGCCGGAAGCCGGAAGCCGGAAGCCGGAAGCCGGAAGCCGGACTCTGGGACACGGTCCGGGCCGCCCGCCGGGTGCTGGTCATCCTCCGCAATCCGGCCGCCGCGAACCGGCTGTCGGATCTGGTCCGGCCACTGACCGCCGACCCGCGGCTCGAAGTGTGGTTCACCGTTGACCATGGCTCCGGCTTCGCCGGCGGATTGCCCGCGCGCCTGACCGCGATGGGCGCGCTCCAGCTCTCCTGGGCCGAAGCGGTCGAAGAACAGTTCGACCTCGCGCTGGCCGCCAGCGACAAGACAGACCTGCACCTCGTCCAAGCGCCTGTCATGCTCATGCCGCACGGTGCGGGCTTCCATCGCTTCGCCGCGGACACCGCCGGCGAGATCTCCGGGCTCCGGCGGTCCGCGCTCATCCACGACGGCGAAGTCGTGCCCGCCACCATCGTCGTCGCACACGAAGCCGACATCGCGACGCTGAACGACATCGACCGGCGTCTTCCCGAGCGAGCACTCGTCGCCGGAGACCCCGCCTATCAACGAATCGTCCGGAACCTGCCCCTGCGCCACCGATACCGCCAGGCACTGACGGCCGACGGCCGCGAGCTCGTTCTCCTCTGCTCAACCTGGGGCCCCGAATCACTTTTCGGCCGCAATCCCCAGCTCCCCCACGACATCGTGACCACACTGCCCGTCGACCGATTCGCCGTCGCGCTGACCATGCACCCCAACGTCTGGGAACGACACGGCGAGCTGCAGGTCCGGGCGTGGACCCGGTCGGCGACCGCGGCCGGTCTACGGCTGATCCCCGCCCAAGGCGAATGGCGCAGCGTCATCGTCGCCGCCGACCTCGTCATCTCCGACCACGGCTCGCTCACCGCCTACGCCGCCGCCATCGGCAAGCCGACACTCTTCGCGGCCAACGGTGGCGGCGAAGTCGTACCCGGATCGATGATGGACCGGCTCCGCGGTGGTCTGCCCCAGTTACGCACCGGAGAATCACTCGAACCGCAGATCACCGCGGCGCTCGTGGGTGGCGCCCGGGACTCCGAACTCGCAGCGTCCGCCTTCGCCGCCCAGGACGCGCTCGCGACCATGCTCACCCGCGCCTACGAAATCCTGAACCTCCCCCTTCCCCAGCGCACCGCACGCAACGATGGACTGCCGATACCCGAGGTCGCGGTCCAGAAGCCCACCGTCCTCCACGCAACCATCACCGAGGCGCGGGAATCCGGCGACCACGCGACCCTGCGGCTCCACCGCACCGTGGCACCCTCCAGCGACTGCCACCTCGTCGCGAACGACCACACCGACGACATCAGCGCCCTCGAAAGAGCCAGTGCGGTCTTCAGCGGCGACCTCCACCCCAGCCTCGAACACGCGCGCACGAGAGCCCGTCATCTGCTGCACACGTTTCCCGGGGCACGCCTGACCATGGCCGAAACCGCGGACGGGGCCAAAGTCGCCGTCCTCCGCGACCACCGCGAGGCGACCATCGTCGGCTCGCTCCCGATTTCCGTCGCATGTTCAGGTGTCTACTGGTGGTCCCGCACCCCGGACCGTCCACAGCGGATCACTATCGGCTCCGGCACGATCCTCGCCTCGATGACCATCCAAAGCTGAGCTCGTCGTAGTAGAAGCAGGTCTCGTAGAAGGCCGCAAAGCACGCTCATCCCCGAAAAAGCTACGTGCGTGACGCGCGCTCGCGGCCGGGACGAACGGCCGTCGCGGCACAGGTCGTGGGGCCGTCGACGGCGGCGCAAAAATGGAACAGGTTAGCGTGCCGGCGATCGAACGTGCTCAGTCGAGTCGTGTGGCGAGGCCGTCCAGCAGCCGGTCCAGCCCGTACTCGAACTTCTCGTCGCGGTTCCGTTTCGGATCGCGGAACTGCGGGCCGAGAAACCGCGCGGGCGCGTCGAGATGTGTCCGGACCGCCCGTTCGATGGCGGGCTGCAGGCTCGCGTGCACCGCGCTTTCGGTCTCGCCGGTACGGGCGACCAGGGTCAGCCACGCGGCCTCGCTGACCCCCATCCCGATGACGTAGGAGACCAGCGCGCTGATCGCGTTGGCCGCTTCGCGCGGTTCGAACCCCACGGCCTCGAACCGCTGCTGCATGCGCTCGTTCAGCCGCAGCACGTTCGGCCCGAGATAGGAAAGCCCGGTCATGCCGAGCAGCGCGGCGATCCACGGGTGTCGCAGGATCATCGCCCGCATGCTGCGCGCGCACACCGCGACCGAGGCGCGCCAGTCCTCCGGAGTGTCCGGCTCCGGCACCTCGATCTCCTGGTAGACCTCGTCGACGATCAGCTCGATCAGCTCGTTGCGATTGCTCACGTGCCGGTACAGGGAGGTGGCGCCGGCGTTCAGCCGGGCGCCGAGACGCCGCATGCTCAGCGCTTCGAGGCCCTCCTCGTCGAGCAGCCGGATCGCCTCGGTGACGATCTGGCCCGGACTCAACGCGGGCTGCTCGTCCTTGCTCTCCCGGGTCCAGACCGAGGAGACTCGACGCGTACCGGCCACCTTCCGGCCTCCTTTCGCCGTTTCGCGTGAGCCACACGCTACAGAGTGAGCGTGCCCATCTCCCGGACCACGGCGGCGAGCCCCCGAATCGCCTCGGTCTCCGCGTCGCTGCGCCAGATCAATGCCCACCGCAGCCCGGCGAAGCCGTCGATCGGCAGGTACAGAATGTCCGGCCGGCCGTTGTAACGCGCCCAGTGCGCGCCGAGATTGTGTACCACCTCGCCGGTGCTGACCGCGGTGAAGATGGTGTCCATGCTGTCGATCAGCGGGCCGACCCGCTCGATCCGGCGCCCGCTTTCGGTGTAGTACGGCGAAAAACCGTCCTTCCAGTACTCCGGCCCCTCGTCGTCTTTGGTGTCCATCACGCCGTGGTCGCCGAGCGTTTCGAGCGACACCGATTCCCGGACGGCCAGCCGGTGTTCCGGCGAGACCAGCAGCACCTGGTGTTCGGTGAAGATCACCGGCCCCACGGTGAGGTCCGGCTCCTCGACCGGCAGCCAGGACACCAGCACGTCGATCTCGCTCCGGCGCAGAGCGGCGAACGGGTCGATGAACGGGCTGGCCCGGATCTTCAGTCCCCACTGCGGGTACTGGCGGCGGAACGACTCCCAGAACGGGCGAAGGTCATAGGCGTTGGCGCCGATCATGCCGACCCGGAGAGCCCCGGTCTTGCCCTGGGCGGCCATCCGGGCACGCTCCACGCTTTCGCGCAGTCCCCGGAACACCGGCGCGAGATCGGTACGCAGTTGCTCGCCGACCGGGGTGAGCCGCACGGTGCGGCTGGTGCGTTCGAACAGTTCCGCGCCGACGCCGCGCTCCTGCTTCTTGATCGCCTGGCTGACCCTGGCCACCGAGACGTGCAGGCGCTGCGCGGTACGGCCGAAATGCAGCTCCTCGGCCAGGGTCAGGAAGATCTCGATGTCCCGAAGTTCCACTGTTACTCCCGACCGTGAACCTTGCGGTTAACCGGCGTTGCGGATTCCGCCGTTGATCCGCCGCCGGCCGGCGGTGATGCTGGTGCCGTGATAGTCATTGCTTCCTCGGTGTCACTGCGGGTCCGCGATGTTCCGGCGGCCGCCGAGTTCTTCACCACGCACCTCGGTTTCCGGGAGGACGTGCGGACCGAGGACGTGGTGCTGCTGACCCGGGACGACGGCGCGGCGGACATCGTGCTGCGCGAACGCGACCCGGAATCCGTGCCGCCCGCAGACCCGGCCCGCGACCCGCTCGCGGACGTGCTGGTGTCGTTCAGCGTCACGGACATCGCCGCCGAGCACGACCGGCTCCGCAGGGAAGGCGCGAACCTGCTCGGCCCGTTGCGGCGTACGCCGTGGGGTGAGTGGACGGTACGGATCGCCGACCCGAACGGTGTGGTCGTCCAGCTCACCGAATGGGATCCCCCCTCGGGCTGACCGCCCCTGCGCGGCCTTCTGCTCACCATCGAACTCCCCCATGCGTACAGTGTGCGCTAGTCGCGCACGTCGTATCGTACCGCGAAAGGAATCTCTTGTGGACAGAACTGGCGAACGTCATCCGCGCCGCTGGCTGATCCTGGTCGTGCTCTGCCTGAGCACGCTGGTGCTGGTGGTCGACAACATGGTTCTCACCGTGGCGCTCGCGCCGCTTGCCGAGGATCTCGGCACCAGCGCACAGGACACCCAGTGGATCCTCGACGCGTACATCCTGGTTTTCGCCGGTCTGCTGCTGACCTCCGGCGGCCTCGGCGACCGGTTCGGCCGCAGGAAGATCATGCTCGTCGGGCTCACGCTGTTCGGCGCGGCGTCGCTGGTCGCGACCTTCGCCGCCGGCCCGGTCGAGCTGATCGTCGCGCGGGTGGTGATGGGCATCGGCGGCGCTCTGATCATGCCGAGCACGCTGTCCATCCTGATCACCGTGTTCGACGACACCGAACGCCGCAAGGCGATGTCCGTGTGGAGCGCGGTCGCGATGATCGGCCTCGTCGGCGGCCCGGTGCTCGGTGGCGCGCTGATCGCGTGGTTCTGGTGGGGCGCGGTGTTCCTGATCAACGTGCCGATCGCGGGGCTCGCCATCATCGCCGCGCTGCTGCTGATGCCGGAGTCCAAGGCGCCGTGGCGCAAGGCCGATCCGCTCGGGGCGGTGCTCTCGTTCGTCGGCATGACCGCGCTGGTCGCCACCATCATCGAGCTGCCGAGGGCCGGGCTCGGCCACCCCGTCACGCTGACCGCGCTCGCGGTCGCGGTGCTCGGCCTCACGGGATTCGTGTTCTGGGAGTTGCGGGTGGCGCATCCGCTGGTGCCGCTCGAGCTGTTCCGGAATCGCGACTTCTCCGGCGGCAGCTTCTCGCTCACCCTGGTGCAGATCGGCAACGGCGGCCTGCTGCTGGTGCTCGCCCAGTACCTGCAGTTCGTGCTCGGCTACACCTCGACCCAGGCGGGCCTCGCGTTCATCCCGATGGCGGTGGCCTCGCTCCTCGCGAACACGGCCGGCGCGACCCTCGGGCAGAGGTTCGGCAACCGGACGCTGGCCACGACCGGCCTTGTCATCATGGCGGCCGCGTTCGGCGTGCTGTCCACGGTCTCCACCGGCCAGGGGTTCGCGACGCTCGCCATCGGGCTGTTCCTGCTTGGCATCGGCGGCGGGCTCGCCATGCCTTCGGCGATCTCCTCGCTGATGAGCGCGGTGCCCGCGGACCATGCCGGAGTCGGGTCAGCGCTCAACGACACCATCCAGCAGATGGGGGCCGCGCTCGGCGTCGCCGTCCTCGGCAGCGTCCTGTCCAGTGGGTTCAGCTCGGCCATGCCCGGCTCGGCTCCGGAATCGGCCAAGCGGTCGATGGCGGACGCACTGGCCGTACCGGGCCTCGGCGACGCCGCGCGCTCGGCGTTCACCTCCGCCATCTCCACCACTTTCGTGGTCAGCGCGTGCGGCGTCGCGGCGGCGGCCGCGGTCGCCTTCCTGGTGCTGCGCAACCGCAAGACGGGCTCCGCCGAGCAATTGCCCCATGAACCCCGGACGGCCGAAGTGGCCGCGTGAACCGATCGACATCGAGGAGCACAGAACCATGAGTACTCCGTTCGACACCGCCCGCTGGCAGGCCCGGTTCGACGAACTGCGCGCGGAACATCACGTGCCCGGCGCGTCGCTCGCCGTCCTCGTCGACGGCGAGATCCACGAACTGGCCGGCGGCGTGCTGCACCGCGGCACCGGCGTGGAAGCGACCACCGACTCGGTGTACCAGCTCGGATCGATCGCCAAGATCTACACCGCGACCCAGGTGATGCAGCTCGTCGACTCCGGCGAGCTCGATCTCGACAGCCACGTGATCGACGTGCTCCCTGGCTTCGCGGTCGCGGACGCCGAGGCCACCAAAACGGTGACAGTGCGGCAGCTGCTCAGCCACACCAGCGGAATCAGTGGTGACTTCCACGAGGACACCGGCCGGGGTGACGACTGCCTCGCGCGGTATGTCGAGGCGTGCCGGGTGCTCGGGCAGGACGTACCGCCGGGGACCGCGGTCTCCTACAGCGGCAGCGGGTACGTCCTGCTCGCCCGGATCGTCGAGGTGCTCACCGGGCAGACCTGGGATCAGGCGCTGGCCGACCGGCTGCTCACCCCGCTCGGGCTCGAGCACACCATGACGCTGCCCGAGGAGGCACTGCGGTTCCGGGCGGCCATGAGCCACCTCGGCGAGGCAGGACAGGACCCGGATCCCGCGCCACGGTGGGATTTCCAGTCCCGGGCGATCGGCCCGGCGGGCCGGGTGATCGCCAGCGCGGGCGACCTTGCCGCCTTCGCCCGCTTCCACCTCGACGGCGGAGTCGCGCCGGACGGCACCCGGCTGCTGTCCGAGCAGACCGTCGCGTCCATGCAACGCCGCGAGGTCGAGGTGCCGGACAAGTGGACGGTCAGCTCGGACGCCTGGGGGCTGGGCTGGACCCTCTACGACTGGTTCGGCACCCGCGGCTACGGGCACGACGGCGCGGCCATCGGCCAGTACGCCTATCTGCGTGTGGTGCCCGATCGCGGGGTGGCGATCGCGCTGACCACCAACGGCGGCGGCGCGCGCCAGCTGTATTCGCACCTGTTCCGGGAACTGCTCGATGAGCTGGCCGGGGTGCGGATGCCGGAGCCGTTCGGCCCGCCGAGCACACCGCCGGCGGTCGATCTCGCGCCACTGGCCGGTCGCTACCGCCGGGAGGGCGCCGCGATAACGGTGTCCGAAAAGGACGGAAAACCCTTCCTGCGCTACGAGTTCGTCGATGGCATGGCGGGCATGTCCCCGCCGCTCGACGTCGACCTGACTCCGGTCACCGACAAGGTGTTCGCGGGAACCGGCGCCGGTCCCTCGTTCAGCGACGGCTACATGCCGGTCGTGTTCGCGACCCTTCGCGACGGCACCTCCTGTGTCTACATCGGCATGCGCGCCACCCCCAAGGTCAGCTGAAATCCCAGCAACAAAGGAGAAAACGATGACGTTCGACACCGCCCGCTGGCAGGCCCGGCTCGACGAGCTGCGCGCGGAACACCACGTGCCCGGCGCGTCGCTCGCCGTCCTCGTCGACGGCGAGATCCACGAACTGGCCAGCGGTGTGCTGCACCGCGGCACCGGCGTCGAGGTGACCACCGACTCGGTGTTCCAGGTCGGCTCGATCACGAAGATCCACACCGCGACGCTGATCATGCGGTTGGCCGACGAGGGCAAGCTCGACCTGGACGCCCCGGTCGTGGACGTCCTGCCGGAGTTCGCGGTCGCCGACCCGGAGGCGACCAAGCGGATCACCACCCGCCAGTTGCTCAGTCACACCAGCGGCATGAGCGGTGACTTCCACGCGGAAACCGGCCGTGGCGACGACTGCCTCGCCCGGTTCGTCGAGGCCTGCGTGAACATCGCGCAGGACGTGCCGCCGGGAACGGTGGCCTCCTACAGCACCTCCGGATACAGCGTGCTCGGCCGGATCATCGAGGTACTCACCGGCAAGACCTACGACGAGGCGCTGCGCGAGATGCTGATCGTCCCGCTCGGGCTGGAGCACACCGTGACGCTGCCCGAGGAGGCGCTGCGCTTCCGTGCCGCGATGAGCCACCTCGGCCCGTCCGGGGCCTACCCGGAACCGGCGCCGTCCTGGAACCCGCTGCAGCGTTCGCACACTCCCGGCGGCGCCTACCTGTGCGCGAGCGCCGCGGACATCGTGCGGCTCGGCAAACTCCACCTCGACGGCGGAGTCGCGCCGGACGGCACCCGGCTGCTGTCCGAGCAGACCGTCGCGTCCATGCAACGCCGCGAGGTCGAGGTGCCGGACAAGTGGACGGTCAGCTCGGACGCCTGGGGCCTCGGCTGGACGCTGTACGACTGGACCGGCGTGTTCGGCTACGGGCACGACGGCGCGACCGTCGGCCAGCACGGCTACCTGCGGATCGCGCCGGAGGCCGGGGTCGTCATCGCGCTGCTGTGCAACGGCGGCGACAACCCGTGGACGCATTCTCGCGGGGTCTACGCCGCGTTGTTCCGCGACCTGCTCTCGGAACTGGCGGGGGCCCGGATGCCGGTGGAGTTCGCCCCCGCCACGGAACCGATCGACGTGGACCTCGCCCGGTTCGTCGGCACCTACCGGCGCGAAGGCGTGGCCATCACCGTCAGCGAGCGGAACGGAAAGCCGTACCTGGTCTACGATTTCGTCGACGGCATGGCCGGGCTCGCCCCCTCACTCAAGATGGAGCTCGAGCCGGTGGCGGAGAACGTGTTCGCCGGCCGCAACAGCCCGACCGAGGCGTACATGCCGGTGGTGTTCGGCACCCTGCCGGACGGCACCGGCTGCTGTTACATCGGCCTGCGGGCCGCACCGAAGATCGCGTGACCATGGCGTCCGCGGTCCCGTCCCGCGCCGCGGGGCGGGACCGCGCGCGGCGTGTCCGAACAGGAGTGGTGGAAGACATGCGCCGCAAGCCACAGAGCAGGACCATGAGCCACGTGAACCGTCCACAACGGACAGATCCGCGGATTCCGGCGCCCGCCTGCCTGCTTCCGCGACTGGATCAGGCGGACCCGAACCACTGCTGCCAGACCCGGTCAAGCCGGTCGTAGGCGTCGTCGAACCAGCCGTCGTCCAGCGGGATCGGCACGGTCACCCCGACGCCCGAGGCATCCGGGTCCCGGACAGTGATGGCCACCCGCTCGAACTCCTCGTGCTCGAGCGACACCATCGGCCCCCGGGTTCCGGTGTCCCACACCACGTCGTCGCCCGCGTCCAGCACATCGAGAGCGTCGCGCCAGGCGTCCACCGTGTCCTGGGCCAGCCACATCTGCAGCCTGCCGGTGACGAAGGTCGTGTCGATCCGGAGCTCTCCGTCCAGCAGGTCGTCAGAGCCCGGAAAGGTGCCGCGGATCCGGAGCACGAAACTGTTGCCCTCCCCGGCGAGGTGGATCAGGTCGATCGGCTCGTCAGCCATGAATCCCTCATTCTTCCCACAGGTCGTCGAGGTCGATGATGTCCGATGTCGCTCGGTAGCGGCGAGGGGCGTCCCCGAGTCCCGGCCACGCGGACGAGTGTCACTGAAATTTCATCACCGATTGCTAGCTTTCTCCGGTCAATTGATCACGCGATGCTCGGACGCTCACGGAGTATCGCCGTGGAGACCAGAGGAGAACCAGTGCGCACATTCGTCTCGAGGGTAGCGATGGCAGCCCTGTCCGTTGCGATCATCGGAGGAATCTCCGCGGCAACGGCACAGTCGGCCCACGCCGCGGGCTGGGTGGAAGGAAAGTTCATCGCCGATACCGACATCGTCGCGCAACCGGCCCCCGGCGCACCGGTCACGGGTCATGGCGTGTCCGGTTCCTCGGTCGCGGTCAATTGCCAGACACCTGACCACAACTGGTACAACGTGAGCTCTTCCGGAGGCTCCGGCTGGGTGTGGCATCCGGGTCAGGTGGAGACCACCAACGACTCGCTGATCGGGATCTGCTGATCGACGGTCGGTCCAGCCGGAAATCTCCCGGCAGGACGGGCCATTTTCATGCCAGGATTCCCGCAGGGAAGTGTTCCTGTCCTGTTCCGGCCGTTCCGTTGCCTCGAGTATCCGTCGACGACAAGATAGCTGCGAATCATGCGGATTGGCTCTCACACAAGGAGAAAACCATGAATCTTCTCCGTCGCGCGCTGCTCACCGTATCGATGATCGTCATGTGTTCCGGGCTGGTTCTCGCGCCTGCCGCGGTTGCCGGCACCGCTGTGGCGACGAACCTGGGCAGGCAGCTGCTCCCGGCTCCCCCGGACCTGCCCGGATGCTACCCCTCCAACGAAGGCCAGGTCCTCTACAGCAACAGGGCTCACCACTGGTACCGATGCCACGACTGGGTCTGGCACCAGATGGGCTGACCGCTCGCTTGTGGCCCGATTCCTGAACCACCTCGGGCCTCACCCGGCGGGTCCCGGCGTTACCCCGGTTGCCGCGTTTCGCGGTGACCGGTAACCCGGGTGCGAGCGCGATCATGCTTCGCGCCCACGGTTCCTTCTCTTGTTGTCAACGCCCGGAGTCTCCCCGGGCGCCGCGATGTCGTATGGCCTTGACCTCCAGTTAGCTCGACGTTCTAGCGTCGGTAGTGACCCGGTTGCCGATCGCGGCGGCCGGACACCGGAGGGAGCATCATGGCCATCCAGTTGAACCACACGATCGTCGCAGCTCGCGACAAGGCGGCCTCGGCGGTTTTCCTGACCGACCTGCTCGGACTACCCGCGGCGACGCCTTTCGGCCCGTTCATGGCGGTGCGGATGGACAACGACGTGACGCTGGACTACATGGACAGCGAGGGCGAGATCACCACACAGCACTACGCGTTCCTGATCAGTGAAGAGGAGTTCGACACGATCTTCGACCGGATCACCGAACGCGGCCTGGCCTACTGGGCGGACCCGGCCAAGGCCAGGCCCGGCGAGATCAATCACGCAGACGGTGGGCGCGGCGTGTACTTCGACGATCCGAACGGACACAAGCTGGAGATCCTCACCCGCCCGTACGGCAGCGGAAACTGACCACCGCGAAAGCCGCGCGAGGCGCCGGGGCGCTCACTTTCCTGGCCCGCGCCAGTGCTCGGCGCGGGCCCGCGCCGGTACCCGGATGATCTGTGGTTGAACCCTGGTGGGGCGCAGATTCGGCCATCTCGGGCGATTTCGGTGTTCGTTTCCCTGTGTGGGTTGTTGTCGGTCCTGTCGTGGCGTTACGGTCGGTGTAGCGGTTGAACCCACAGCTGTCTTCCGGTTACCGGGAGAGCCCCGCTGGTGTGGTGATCTCCCGGGATCGCTGTGACCTGACGGGGTGGTGCGGGTGATCGAAGTCGTCGGTGGCGACGTTCCGTTCTCGGCCTTGGCCAAGCACCTCGACGCGCACACCGCCGAGGTGATCCTGTGCGGCGAACTCGACCTGGCCGCGGTACCGGTACTGGCCGACGAGGTGGCGACCGCGCTCGCCCCGGGCCCCCGGCTGCTGCTATTGGACTTCTCGGCCGTGACGTTCCTGGGCAGCTGCGGGATATCCGCCATGATCGAAGCCCAGCAGCGCGCCAAAGCACAGGCAGCCCAGCTACACGTCTTCGGCGCCACCCACCACGCCGTCCGTCGCGCCCTCGACCTCACCGGAGCCGCGACCTTCCTGACCATCTGCCCGTCTCGTGACGACGCACTCGCCCATGACGAGAGCTGACGACCACCCGTCCTGACTGGCCACCCCTTCCCCGATCGCGCCGGGCGACGGTTGCCGCCTCCCCGAACGGTCCCCTCCAGGGGATTCGCCGACCGTGGCCGCGGGCAGGCTGGTTCAGCCTTGTTTCGCGGCGCGCCGCAGCAGGTAGGACATCATGACGTGGTGCACGGGCGCGGCGAGCTGTTCGCGGCCGTGTACCAGCTGGCGGCCGACCGGTTGCTCGCGGAAACCGAACCGGACCCGGCCGTCCCCCTGGTCGAACAGATCACCGCCGGCCTGGAGGCACACTTCGACTATTTCCTGGCCCATCGCAACACGGTCCTGGCGGCCAACCGCACCCTGGCCGGCGATCCGGTGATCCAAGCCGTCATCACCGGCGAACCGGCCGTACTGCGGCAACGGCTCCTCGACGCCTCCGGTCTGACGAAGCACGCGCGGGACCTGATGTCCGCCGCACTGACCGGAGGGCTGCTGTTCGTCCGCGTGCTGTGCGTGGAATGGCTGACGGCCCGGTCCTTCTCCCGGACGGAACTGCGTGAACTCTGCGCCGGCGCGCTACTGGGAGCACTGGACAGGGCCGACGCGATGCCCCGATCTTGACCACACCGCACCGCATCGTCGTACCCGTCCGCTCCCGCTACGGCATGACTGGCGGCCGGTCCGCGACCCGTAGCCACGACCCGTCCGGCTGACGACGGGCGATTTCGGCGGTCACCTCGCCGGTTGTCAACGTGGTCGCGGTCAGGGCGAGGTCGCCGTTCACCAGCGCGGGCTGCTGCCTGCCCGGCGAGATCACCGTCCCTGCCGCCACCATCCGCTCGAACACCTCACGGATCTCCGCGTGCCCGGTCGCGAGATGGCCCGGCGGGAACGCCAGCACGGCGTCCGGCTCGTACAACGCCACCAGCCCGTCGACATCGCCCGTGTTCGCGCGCTCGACGAAATACCTGCCAAGGTCGTTCGGCTCAGTGGCCACTGGTTTGTTCGTCACGCCGATCAGCCTCCCAAGCAATACACGACATCCTGTGTCGGGTATTCCGCAGAGTTTCCGGCGAGCGCGCCGACCGGTCCTGACGACGCCGGTCACCCGGCGGAGACGGGCATCGGCTCGGCGTGGATCCGGGGTTTCAGCGAGGTGGCCTCGGCCTGTTCGCGGGCAAAATGCCGGATCAGCGGGTGTATCCGGTAACGGGCCGTCTTCGGGCCGACCGGGGAGAGCACCACCTCGAGCAGCCCGACGTCGACCAGGGCGTCCAGCCTGGCCTCCATGGTGGACAGCGGGCAGCCCAGCAGCCGGGCGGCCTTCGGCAGGCTGACCTCCGGCAGGTCGGCATGGCCGAACCAGTGGAACAGGCCGCGTACTTCACCCTCCAGGTGCCGGTAGGTGCGGGTGAAGGAGGCGCGGGCGGTCAGGGTTCCGTCCGAAAGCTCGTCGAGCCGCCGCCGTTCGTCCTTCAGCCGGTCCGCGAAATATCCAATGGTCCATTGTGGATGAACGGCGAGCCTGGTGCCCGCGATGCGGAGCGCGAGTGGCAGGTTCCCGCACGAATCCGCCACTCGCTGGGCCGCAACGGGTTCCGCGTCGACCCGGTTGACGCCGATGATTCCACCGAGCATGGCAACGGCCGACGTCGCGTCCAGACAACCCAGTTCGAGTGGCCGGATGCCTGCCAGCGCACCGAACCGGCGCCGTGAGGTGACCACTACCGCGCAACCGGAGTACCCGGGAAGCAATGGCCGGATCTGCTCATGGTCCGCGGCGTCGTCGAGTACCACCAGCATCCGGCGGTCGGCGAGCAGGCTGCGGTACGTCGCGGCCATCTCCTCGAGCCGGTCCGGGATGTCGGCGGCGCGCACGTGCAGGGCACGGAGGAACTGCGCCAGCACGTCGGCGGGACATCGAGGCCGGCTGGACATCCCGTCGAGGTTCGCCCACAGCTGACCGTCCGGGAACCGGTTCACCACCCGGTGTGCCCATTGCACGGCAAGGGAAGTCTTGCCGAAACCCGGGCCACCGGTGATCACCACCGTAGGCACCTTGCCGTCCACCGAGTCCTTCTCCAGCACCGTATCCAGGAGCTCGAGTTCCTCTCCCCGCCCGGTACAGCTGTCCGTGTTCGCCATCAGCTGCCTCGGCGCGGCACGCGGCGCACTGGCGGCACCGGACGCGAGGCCGGCAGGCAGCTCCAGGTGCGGGCTGGCGCGCAGGATCGCCGTCTCCAGCCGTTGCAGCCCCTGGCTGGGGTCCAGCCCGCTCTGCTCGGCCAGCCGGACCCGCAGCCTGCGGTAGGTGTCCAGCGCCTGGCTCAACTGCCCGCTGCGATAGTGCGCGAGCATGAGCTGCGCGGTGGCCCGCTGCCGGTCCGGATACCCGGCGACGAACTCGGACAGCTCACCGAGCACCGCGCCGTGGCGGCCGAGTCCGAGTTCGAGGTCCATCCGGTCCTCGAACGCCAGCAACCGCGCTTCGTGCAGTCCGCAGCACAGGTACTGGCGCACGTGCTCCTGACACAGACCGGCCAACGGCTCACCCCGCCACAGCTGTAGCGCCTCCTTGAGATGCTTGGCCGCCTCGACGTCGTCGACCATCCTGGCCTGGTCGACCATGGCGCGAAACCGGTGCGCGTCCACTCGCTGCTGGTCGATGCGCAACAGGTAACCCCGTGGCCGCCGATCCAGCGCGACGTCATCGGGATCGACCTGCGCGTTCCGCAGTACCCGCCGCAGGCGCGAGATATGCGTTCGGACCACCTGGTTCGCCGACGGCGGCCGGTCCTGGCCCCAGGTCAGCTCCACCAGGCGTTCGACGGAAACCTGACGGTTGGCCTCCAGCGCGAGCACGGCGAAGATGAATTGCTGCTTCCGCGATCCCAGGTCGATCTTGGCGCCGCCGACCCTGGCCTCGACCGATCCGAGCACTCGCACGTCCATGTGGCCCCCGTCTCCCAGTACTGACTGACACCGCCGCCGCCCTCGTCGAAGCGCGCTCCGCGGAAAATCACGACTTGTTCGACAGTCCCCCAGTCAAGGCCGAGCACAATCATCCGGGCGCACATATTCGCCGAATTTTTCAGATTACTTTTGCGCGCCCCCAGATAAGCACACCAACCCCATCCCCAGCGACTTTCCTTCAGCAGCGGCATGCGCTTTCTTGTACAAGCGACAAGCTTGTACAGTCGACAAGTGTTCCACGGAGGTGTCCGCCACCAAACCACTGACCGGACCAGTGAATCACCCACGCTTGCTACGCCGACAGCACCAGCGAACGCGACCGAACGGCCTAGATTTCGGCTAACAGAGGTTAGCTGAAAGCCAACGCGGGCCAGATGAAGGCTAACACAGGTTAGGCAACGGAATCCGTTCTCCTGATTTTGATTTTCATCCAATACGGCGACACCAGCCGGACCCGCGAATTCTTTCCCGGCTTCGGGCGCACTTTCCGGACGCAGTTCAATGCGGCCATCGCAACACCGATGCAACAAACCTGCGAAGCGGGCCGGTTAGCGTGCATGACAGGTAGGGGTGCAACTACCGAAAGTCACCGTGCCGTCCACAACAGCGCATGAGGGGGCAGCGACCAATGACGAGTGGCACCCGTCGCTCCGAGGCATTCTCGACATTCTCGGCACTATTCGATGATATCGCGGGCCGCTTCGCCGAACGTGTCGCCATCCGGTTCATTCGTGGCGATGACAACGTCGAAGAGTGGACCTACGCCCAACTGGCAAGGCGAGTCCGCGGCCACGCGTCGGTGCTGGCGGAGCGCTACCGGCCGGGAACGCGAGCACTGCTGCTCCTGCCCAGCAATCTCGACCACACGCTGGCGTTCCTGGCCGCCGGGTACGCCGGCCTGATCGCGGTCCCGGTGCACGTGCCGGAGTCCGGAATGCTCAAACGGGTCAGTGAGCGGCTGGACCACATCATCTCCGACGCCGAGCCGGGAGTACTGCTGTCGACCCGCAGAACCCTGAGCTCCGCCGCCGGCCTGCTCGCTCCCCACCACGCGGACACCCTTGCCGTGGACGAATTGCCCAGCGGGGACATCGACTTCCGCCCGCCGGCACGGAACGCCGACGACCTGCTCTACCTGCAGTACTCCTCCGGTTCCACCCGGATGCCCAAGGCGGTCTGTGACACGCATGCCGCGCTGCTGTTCCAGGTCGGCTTCGTGCACCAGGTGAACGGCGACGGCGAGCCCATCCACATGGTCAGCTGGCTGCCGCTGTACCACGACATGGGGATGATCATGGGGCTGCTGGCTCCCATCCTCAGCGGCGGCACCTTCACCTTCATGACGCCGGCCACCTTCACCGGCGACCCGAGGCGCTGGTTCACCGCGATCTCACGCTACCGGGGCACCTGGAGCGGCGGGCCGGACTTCAGCTTCACCATGAGCTGCAAGGCGTTCTCCGACGACGAGCTCGCCGAGCTGGATCTGCGCAGCGTCCGGTACTTCGTCAACGGTGCCGAACCGGTCCGGCCGGAGACACTGGACCGGGTCCGGGACCGGTTCCGTGGCTGCGGCCTCGATCCGGCCGCGCTGACCCCCGCCTACGGTCTGGCCGAGGCGGGGCTGATCGTGTCCTTTTCCCGCGAGCCACGCGGCTACCGGGTCGGCCGGTACGCCGCGAACGCGCTGACCGAGGGCAGGGCGGAGCCCGTCGCGGCCGGCGCCGGCCGGGCGGTGGTCGGCTGCGGTGACTTCTTCCATCGCTGGCGGGTCGCCATCGCCGACCCGCGGACCGGGGCCGAACTGCCCGAACGCCGGATCGGCGAGATCTGGGTCGCAGGCGACGGCCTGCCGTCCGGTTACTGGAACCGTCCACAGGAGACACAAGAGACCTTCCACGCGACCCTGCCGGACGGCAGCGGGCCGTACCTGCGCACCGGAGACCTCGGTTTCCTCGACAACAACGAGCTTTTCGTCTGCGGCAGGCTGAAGGACCTGATCATCATCCGGGGTGGCAACCACCATCCCAACGATCTGGAGATGTCGGTCGAACGAGAGGTCGACGCGGTCAAGGTGGGCGCGGCATGCGCCGTCCAGCTGGCGGAGGACGGCAGGCTTGTGCTGTTCGCCGAGGTCGACCGGCACCTGCCCGCCGAGCGGCTGGCCGATATCGCCAGGCAGATCCGGGCGACCATCGTCGCGCGGCACGACATCGTGCCGGAGGAGGTCGTGCTGATCCGCCGCCGCCTCCTGCTGCGGACCTCCTCCGGGAAGATCCGCCGTCAGGCGACCGGTCAACGGTACCGGGACGGTGCGCTGGAAACGCTGATGGTCGATCGGCTCGACGCCGTGCCCGGCGAGCAGGGTACGCCGGTCCGCGATCCCGCGGCCGGCGTCGGGGTGTTCCAGGCGATCCACGAATCGTTGTGTGGCCTGCTCGGACGGACGACCATCGGCCCGGACGAACGGTTCGCCGAGCTCGGGATGGACTCGGCGCTCGCCGTCCGGTGGGCACACCAGCTCGGCGAACGACTCGGCCGCCCGGTTCCGGTGGCGTCGCTGTACCGGTTCAACGACCTGCGCGGCCTGAGCCGGGCGCTGGCCGACGACACGCCCGGCGCGGACCGGCAGGCACCGGAACCCACCACCGACGCGGTGGCGATCATCGGCGTCGGGCTGCGTCTTCCCGGCGGGCACACCGATTTCGACTCCTTCGCCCGCTGGCTGCCGCGCGGGGAGAACGAGACGGGCCCGGCGCCACGGGAACGCGCCGAACTGGGTGTGGGACTGACCCTGCCGATGGCCGCACTGGACGACATCGACCGGTTCGACGCCGGGTTCTTCGGACTCGGCGGCGCGGAAGCGCAGGCCATGGACCCGCAGCACCGGCTGCTGCTGGAAACCACGTGGCACGCGCTGGAACACGCGTACCTGCCGGCGCACCGGCTACGGGACCAGCCCGTCGGGGTATTCGTCGGGCAGGGCAACAACGACTACGCCGCGCTCCCGATCAGAGCGGGGCGGCCGGACTGGGTCCGCGCCTTTTACGCGCAGGGCAACAGCCTCAGCTCGGCGGCGGGCCGGATCGCCTACCATTTCGGCTTCCGTGGCCCGGCCATCGCGGTGGACACCGCCTGCTCCGGCTCGCTGGTAGCGGTCGACACCGCGGTCCGGTACCTGCGGGACTCGGCGTGCGACCTCGCGGTGGCCGGTGGCGTGAACGTCGCGCTGTCACCGGAAATGGAACAGTCGTTGCTCGCGGCAGGCATGCTGTCCCCGCGCGGCCGCTGCTCGACCCTGTCGGCCGACGCGGACGGCTACGGTCGCGGCGAAGGCGTCGTGCTGTTCGTACTGCGTCCGCTGCGGGCGGCCCTGCGGGCCGGTGACCGGGTGCTCGGCGTGATCCGGGGCAGCGCGGTGGCCCAGGACGGCCCCTCCGGCGGGCTGGCCGTGCCCAACGCCGGGGCCCAGGCCGGGGTGATCCGCTCGGCGCTGGCCGCGGCCGGGCTGCGGCCGGACGACATCGACGCGGTGGAACTGCACGGCACCGGCACCCCGCTCGGCGATCCCATCGAGGTCGAGGCGCTCCGCGAGGTCCACGGTGCCCGTAGCCGTCCGCTGTTGCTCGGATCGGTGAAGACGAATATCGGGCACCTGGAAGCCGCGGCCGGCGCCGCCGGCATGGTGCGGGCACTGGTTTCGTTGCGGGACGACGTGTGGCCGGGCAGCGGGACGTTCACCGGGCTCAACCCGGAACTGCGCACCATGCCGGGCACCTTCCGGTTCCCCGCCGAAACCGCACCGATCCCGGACGACGGGCGGCCGCGCCGGATCGGCGTCAGCTCCTTCGGGTTCACCGGCACGATCGCCCACCTGGTGCTGGAGCGGGCCGAGACGGCCATCGCGGGCGAAGGTGCCGAGCCGAGCTGGCTGGGTTGGATTCCGGTGTCCGGCGCGACCGAGACCGCGGCGCGAGCACGAGCGCGAGCACTGGCCAGGACGCTGGCCGGCCGGAGCGAGCGTGAGCAGGCGGACCTGCTCACACTGTGGCGCTGCGGACGCGACCACCACCTGCCGTGCCGTGCCGTGGTCACCGCCTTCGAGCCTGCCGAACTGGTGCGGCGGCTCGACACGCTCGACTCCTTCTCCGAGAACGGCGGCTCGGTCTGGCTGACCATCCGGCTGCGGGCGGGCGACCCGATCGGCTCACTGCTCGCCATGATGCGGTCGTGGCTGCCCGCCGCGCTGTGGCCCGCGGCCGGTCGGCCGGGCGCGGCGACGCTGCTCGCGGTGCTGGCCGAACTCGGCCTGCGACCGGACGCGCTGGTGTGCGACGAACCTGTCCGCGCGGAGCTCGCCGCGGCCGGCGTGGCCGCACCGTTCGTCGACCGGGCGCCGGAGGTCGGCCTGCTGCTCGGTGTCGGCGGCGGCGACCTCGTCGGCACGGTGGCGCTGGATCCCGCCGACGGCGGCCGCACGGCGCTCACCGAGGCCTACCTCCGCGGCGCGCCACTGGACTGGCCCGCGGTGGACTCCCCGACCGCCGAAGACCGGGCCAGGCTGACCGGACCGCGCGCGAACAGCCCGCTGCCGCTGTATCCCTTCCAGCGGCAGCGGCACTGGTACCCGATGGACGCGGCGATCCCGGTCCCCGCGCCACCCGCCGATTCGGCACCGAACGGTGCACTGTTCACAGTGGACACACTGCGGGACGCGGTCGCGGAGCTGATCGGGATACCACCGGAAACCCTTGGCGAGAACGACGACCTGATCAACGCGGGACTGGACTCCATCATGGTGATGGACCTCGCCGCCAAGTTCGGCCATCTCGGCATCCAGCTGGAGTTCGACGAGCTCTTCGACCGCCCCACGCTCGCCGCGTGGGTGACGCTGGTGACGACGAACCTGGCCGCCGATGTGACCAACGCCGATGTCTTCGAGGACGGATCTCTATGAGCGTGCGGCACCTGATCGACGAACTGGAGCGGGCCGGTGTCCGGCTGTGGGCCGAGTCGGGCCAGCTGAAGTTCCGCGCCCCCAAGGGCGTGCTGACCGAGGAGCGGATTTCCGAGCTACGCAGGCAAAAATCCGAAATACTGCGCCATCTCGCCGAGGACGCCGAGCCGGAGCTCAGCTCGGACCCCGAGCACCGGCACGAGCCGTTCCCGTTGACCGACGTGCAGGCGGCCTACCTGTTCGGCAGGCACGACGGCTTCGCCTACGGCGGTGTCGCCTGCCACGGCTATGCGGAGCTCGAACTGCCCGACGTGCGGCCCGAGCGGCTGGAAACGGCGCTGCGCAAGCTGATCGAGCGGCACGACATGCTGCGCGCGGTGGTCCACCCGGACGGTTACCAGTACGTGCGGGACACCGTGCCGGACTACGAGATCGGCGTGCGCGACCTCCGCGGCGCCGACGCGGGACAACTGGCCGACGCGCTCACCACGATCCGGGACGAGATGTCCCACCGGGTCTACCGGACCGACCGGTGGCCGCTGTTCGAGCTGTGCCTCACGCACACCGGCCAGGGTGCGATCGTGCACCTGTCGATCGACCTGCTGATCGCGGACTTCATGAGCATCCAGCTCCTGCTCGGCGAGCTGAGCGAGCTGTACCGGGAACCGGATCGCGTGCTGCCCCCGGTGCCGGTGACCTTCCGGGACTACGTACTGGCCGAGCGGAAGGGCAGGTCCGGTTCCCGGTACCACCGGGACCGCCGGTACTGGCTGGACCGGGTCGGCGAACTGCCCGGCGCACCGGAACTTCCGCTCGCCTCCGGCGACGCGGCCGATGCCGCGGCCCCGGCAGGCGGATCCGGAACGGCCCGGTTCCGCCGTTTGCACGCCGAGATCGAGCCGGAGCTGTGGTCGGCGCTGCGCAAGGTGTCTTCGGCCAACGGCGTGACCGTCTCCGGCGCGGTGCTGGCCGCCTACGCGGAGGTGATCGGCCGGTGGAGCCGTTCACCACGGTTCACCCTCAACCTGACGCTGCTCAACCGGCTCCCCCTGCACCCGGATGTCGGCAAGCTGATCGGCGACTTCACCTCGGTCAGCCTGCTGGCGACCGACCTGACCGCCGGCGACTGCTTCCGGGACAGGGCAAGGCATCTGCACGCCCAGCTCCGCAAGGACCTGTCGCATCGCACGTTCTCCGGTGTCGAGGTGATGCGGGAGATCAGCCGGCGCAAGGACGCCGCGGCCGCGCTCATGCCGGTCGTGTTCACCAGCACGCTCGGCGGCAACACCGGAGACATCGGGGACAAGCTGCTCGGCGCCCGCCTCGGCTACGGGATCAGCCAGACCCCGCAGGTGTGGATCGACTGTCAGGCGTCGGAACGCGACGGCACGCTCCTGATCAACTGGGACGTGCGGGAGGGAGTGCTGCCCGGTGAGGTGATCGAAGCGGGGTTCGCGGCGTTCACCGCCCTGCTGCGTGAGCTGGCGACAGGCGAACAGGCCTGGTCGGACGCCTGCCCCGTGCCGCTGCCGCCGGCCCAGCGGGACAGCAGGACACGGTTCAACGCCACGGAAACCACCGTTCCGGACGGCCTGCTGCACGAGCCGGTGCTGGCACAGGCCCGGCGTACCCCGGACCGGCCCGCGGTGATCTCCGAGGCCAGGACGCTGTGCTACGACGAACTCGTCGCCCGCGCGACCGCGGTGGCCGGCGCGCTGCGTTCCGGCGGCTGCCGGCAGGGCGACGTCGTCGCGGTGTTCATGGACAAGGGCTGGGAACAGGTCGTCGGTGTGTTCGGCGTGCTGCTGGCAGGCGGCGCCTACCTGCCGGTGGACACCAACCAGCCGGCCGCCCGGCGATCGATGATGCTGGCCGGCGCCGGGGTCCGGCAGGTGCTCACCCAGTCGTGGCTGACCGGCGACCCGGCGCCGGACGGGGTCGACCTGCTCGCGGTGGACACCATCGAACCCGCCGGTGGGCCGGCCGAGCCGCCGGCGTCCGAGCGGAAACCCGACGAGCTGGCGTACGTGATCTACACTTCCGGATCCTCCGGCGTGCCCAAGGGCGTGATGATCAGCCACCGCAGCGCGCTGAACACCATCGCCGACATCAACGAGCGGTTCGCCGTCACCGAGGACGACCGCGTACTGGGACTGGCGAACCTCGGTTTCGACCTGTCCGTCTACGACCTGTTCGGCCCGCTCGCGGTCGGCGGCTGCCTGGTGCTGCCGTCGGCGGAACGCCGGTCCGACCCGTCCCACTGGGCCGAATCGGTGGCAGCGCACGACGTCACGCTGTGGAACTCGGTTCCGGCGCAGTTGCAGATGCTGCAGCACTATCTGGACGCGGAACCGGATCTGCGGCTGCCGTCGCTGCGGCTGGCGATGCTCTCCGGCGACTGGATCCCGGTGGCACTGCCGGACCAGATCCGCGCGCGTGTCCCCGAGCTCCGGCTGATCAGCCTCGGCGGGGCGACCGAGGCCGCGATCTGGTCGATCCACCACCCGATCGGCGAGGTTCCGCCGGAGTGGCACAGCATCCCCTACGGCACGCCACTGGCCAACCAGACCTTCCACGTGCTGGACGACCGGTTCCACGAGTGTCCCGATTGGACGGCCGGCGAGCTGTACATCGGCGGCGCCGGGCTCGCCATCGGCTATCTCGGCGACGAGGAGAAGACCAGACAGCGATTCGTGCGGCATCCGGTCACCGGGGAGCGGCTCTACCGCACCGGGGACCTTGGCAGGCACCTGCCTTCCGGAGTGATCGAGTTCCTTGGCCGGGAGGACTTCCAGGTCAAGATCCGGGGCCACCGGATCGAGCTGGCCGAGGTCGACGCGGCACTCGGCTCCTTCCCCGGCTTGGCATCCGCGGTGGCGCTGGTGGCCGGCTCCGACGCGTTCGACCGCCGCCTCGTCGCCTTCGTCGAAGCGGCGAAACGGGATCAGGCCGATCCCGCCGACGCCGAACACCTGAGTGCGCTGCGCACAGCGGCCGGAAAGGCGGCCTCGGCGGTCGCGGACGGCGTCGACCCCGGCCTGCTCGGCGAGCTGGTGCGGCTGTTCGACGACGTCGCGTTGCGCTGCATGGCCAAGACGCTGAGGGAACACGACCTCTTTGGGTCGCCGGGCAGGACGCACGAGCTGCCGGAGATCCTGGAGGCGGTCAAGGCGGCCCCACGGCACCACCGGCTGCTGCGTCGATGGCTGAACGTGCTGGAACGAGAGGGGATGCTCAGCCGCGAACCGGACACCGGCCGGTACCACGGCCTGCGGGAGATCCAGCCCGGCGAGATCGACGCGCTCTGGCAGCGGATGGAGGTCATCACCGAACAGGTCGGGTACGGCGAGAAGGTGATGCACTACCTCAAGATCAGCAGTGAGCGGCTGCCCGAGCTGATGCGGGACGAGCTCGATCCGCTGGCGCTGCTGTTCCCCGAAGGCCGGTTCGACACCGCGGAGGCCGCGTACAAGGACAACCTGCTCAGCAGGTACCTCAACCAGGTCACCATCGCGGTACTGCGGGAGCTGGCCGCCGAACGGCCGTCCGGCAAGCCGTTACGGGTACTGGAGGTGGGCGCCGGCGTCGGCGGTACCAGCGCCGAGCTGATCCCGGCGCTCGACGAGTTCACTGTGGACTACCACTTCACCGACGTCTCCCGGTTCTTTCTCAACGAGGCGGAACAGCGCTACCGTGCCTACCCGTGGGTGCGCTACGGCCTGTTCGACCTCAACCAGGACTACCGCGCGCAGGGCTACCCGCCGAACTCGGTGGATGTGCTGGTGTGCAACAACGTACTGCACAACGGCCGGGAAGCGGGCGAAATGCTGGCCCGCCTGCGCGAGGCACTCGCCCCCGGCGGCTGGCTGGTGTTCATCGAGTCCACAAAGGACAACTACCAGCTGATGGTGTCGATGGAGTTCAAGGAGGGACTCACCGACTTCGTCGACTTCCGGCAGAGCCTCGATCAGACCTTCATCACCAGGGCACAGTGGCAGAAGCTGCTCGACGAGGCCGGCGCGGAGACCGTGGTGTGCCTGCCGGAGCAGGACGACGTGTGGTCCGGCCTCGGTCAGCACGTGTTCGCGGCCCGCTTCAAGAGCGGACAATCCACTGTGGACGTCGAAGCGCTCGGCGAGCATCTCGCCGAGCGGCTGCCGGAGTACATGATCCCGTCGGAAATTCAGGTGGTCGACGCGATCCCGCTGTCCGCGAACGGGAAACTGGACCGCAGGGCCCTGGAGTCCTGGCTGCCGGGCACCGCGGAAAAGGTCACCTCGGCAGGCGCGGAACCGGTCGGCGACCTGGAACGGCGGATCGCCGCGGTCTGGGCCGAAGTACTCTGCCTGCCCGCCGTCTCCCGTGACCGGAGCTTCTTCGAACTCGGCGGTGACTCACTGCTGGTGGCCCAGTTGGTCAGCAGGCTACGGGAACAGGTGGCCGAGGCGGGAGGCATGGAATGGGACGGCCTGCTGCGCAGAATGCTGCTCCGCCCGACCGTCGCCGCGCTGGCCACGCACTTCCGGCAGCACCACGGATCCGGGCACGGTCACCCGGTGAGCCCGCTGATGCCGGTCGTCGGCGATCGGCTGCCACGACGGCTCGACAGCGATCAGCCGGTCGGCGTGTTCGTGCACGACGGCAGCGGAACCCTTGCGCCGTACCGGGCGCTGGTCGGCGAGCTGACCGGAAGGTACCGGAGCACGATGCCGATGGTCGGGTTCGCGGTGAACGACGTCGGGCCGTACCTGGCGATGGACTCGGCCACGCTGCTCGAACGGCTCGCCGAGGACTACGCCGACCGGCTCGTCACCGAGGTCGGCGGGCGGTTCCATGTGGTCGGGTACTGCATGGGCGGGCTGCTGGCCACCGAGCTCGCCCGCCGGCTCGCGGGCCGGGGCGCCGAGGTGACCACCCTGGCGGTGATCAGCAGCTACCGCCCGCCCTATCGGGTGGACGACCCCCTGCTGATGGAGTACCTGTTCAGCAGGGTGATGGGGATCGAAGCGGGGCGGGCCGGGTTCCCCGGTGACGACGAGCTGTTCGGCCGTGCGCTGCGATCCGCCCTCGCGGACAACCCCGGCCACCTGGTGCCCGGCGCGTTCGGCAGGATCGGTGGCGACCCCGAGCTGGACGCGATCGCCGCGACCATGCGGGACCTGGCCACCCGCAGCCGGGAGGACCGGCTCGGCGAGATCGCGCGGGAGCTGGTCGCGACCGGATCGGCGCTGACCGAAATGTCGCCGGTGAAGAACGGATCCACACCGGCGGGCGACGTGCGGAAGCCGGAACGGCTCGGCCCGATGTACGACGTTTTCGAGCACAGCCTGCGCGCGGTGATCGAGCACCGGGCCGAACCGTGGACCGGCGACCTCACCCTGCTCCGGCACAGTGGTGCCGGCCAGTTCCTGCCTGGCCAGCCGGCGAACCTGGAGGAGTTCTGGGGCGAGCTGTGCCACGGCACGCTGCGGGTGCGCGAGATCCCCGGCGACCATTTCCACTGCCTCGACGCCGGCAACGCGCGCCGCTCGGCGGAACTGCTCGCCAGGGAGGTGTGGACCCGATGACCGGACCGCCGCTGATCGGCGTCGTCGGTGGCTACGGGGCGGTCGGCGCCACGGCCAGCAGGCGGATACTGCGCTCCGCGGCGGCGCGGGTCCGGATCGGCGGCCGGAACCTCACCGCCGCGCGCGAACTGGTCACCACCGAGCCGGCCACGTCCGGCCCGCCTGCCGAGGCGATGGCGGTGGACTTCACCGACGGCGACAGCCTGGCGCGGTTCTGCGCCGGTTGCCGGGTCGTGCTGAACTGCGCCGGGCCGTCCTACCGGATCGCCGACCGGGTCGCGCGGGCCGCGTTCGCCGCCGGTGCGGACTACGTGGACGTCGGCGGCTACGACGCCACCCATAAGCTGCTGGCAGGCACCGCACCGGGACGGACCGCCGTGCTTTCCGCCGGTGTCCTGCCCGGTCTCTCCGGACTGTTGCCGCGCTGGCTTGCCGGGCAGTACCCGGGCCGGCCACGCCGCCTGCTGTGTTACATGGGCGGCCTCGACCACTTCCCGCCCGCGGGCGCGGCCGACTTCCTGGCCAGCCTGCACAACGGGTTCGGCGAGTCGCTGGCGATGTGGCGGGGCGGCGCCCGCGCCTCCCGTGCGCTGAGCCCGCTGCCCGATGCCGAACTGCCGCTGTTCCCCGAGCCGGTGACCGCCCTGCCGTATCTGAGCACCGAAGCCGAACGGCTCGGTGCCGCCCTCGGCCTCGCCGAGCTCAGCTGGTACAACGTCTACCCCGGCAGGCAGACATTGGCGACCCTGAACCGCGCGCACTGGCAGGGCGCCGGGGAATCCGCCGCGATGGTGCTCGACCTCAGCCGCTCGGCGGAGGTCGACCTGGTCGGCTCCGAGCCGTATCTGGTGCTGCTGGCGCAACTGGACGGCGAGCTGGACGGCCGGCCCGCCACCCGCTCCCTGCTGCTCCGGGTGCGTGAGCCCTACCGGTTGAACGGCACGATCGCGGCCCGCACCGCGCTGGCCGTGCTGGGCGGGGAGATCGGCGCCGGTGTGCACCACGCCGACGAGGCGCTGGCACCGCAGGCCGCCTACGACGAACTGCGCGCTTCCGGCGTGGTGGACGTGCTGACCGTGCTGGACACACCGCTCGGTACCGCCGACGTCGTCGAGGAAGGCGCGTTGTAGGCGCGCCCGGCGTTCATCGGGTCGGCGAGGAACGGAATTCCTTTCGGGAGAAGGTGCATGGTGGACACGGACAGCACGCTCGGCGATCTCACCGGTCATGTCACGGTGATCACCGGTGGCAACAGCGGAATCGGCTTCGGCATCGCACAGGCGATGGCACAGGCGGGTGCCCGGATCGCGATCTGGGCCCGGGACACGGAGAAGAACGCCGGCGCGGCCAAGGAGCTGATGGCCGCCGGCGCCGAGGTACACACCGCCGAATGCGACGTGACCGACCCGGAACAGCTGGCGTGGAGCCTGGCGGGCACTGTCGAGCGGTTCGGGCGGCTCGACTCGTGTTTCGCCGCCGCCGGCACGGCAGGACAGTCCACGTTCGCCGGCACCTCGCCCGCGGAATTCCACCGAGTCGTCCAGGTCAACCTGGAGGGAACGTTCCTCACCTTCCAGACCGCCGCGCGGCACATGATCGACAACGGCGGCGGGTCGCTGGTCGCGATCTCGTCCATCTCCGGGCTCCGCGGCCAGGCACTCGGTTCCCAGTACGCGGCAAGCAAAGCCGGTGTGCTGGCGCTGGCGAAGTCGGTGGCGGTGGAGCTGGCCCGGCATCGGATCCGGGTGAACGCCATGGTGCCCGGCTGGATCGACACGCCGATGACCAGCCGATTCCGCCGGTCCGAGCGATTCACCGAGCGGATGACCGGCCGGACCCCGGTACGCCGCTGGGGCGAGCCGTCCGATCTCGGCAGGCTGGCGGTCTACCTGGCAGCGCCGGAGCCGTTGTTCCACACCGGCAGCGAGATCGTGATCGACGGTGGCTACACACTGTCCTGACCGGCCAACTGGTAAGGGTGTGCTTATTTCTTAGACACTGTGCAATACTCGGGCCATGACCATGGTGGCAACCGACACCGAGCCCACGGACACCTCCCCCGCGGCACCCGGCGGCGGCACCGAAAGGTCCGCGCTGCGGGCGTTGGTGCGCCCGGTCCGCGGCCGGCTCGCGTTCGCCGTCGGGCTGCAGATTCTCTCCGCCACCGCCGGAGTGGTCCCGTTCATCGCGGTGGCCGAGCTCGGCCGGGTGCTGCTCGCCGACGGCCCCGCCGACGCCGGCCGCGCGTGGACGATCACCCTGGTCGGCGCCACCGCGCTGCTGCTCCGGTTGATCCTGCTGGCGCTCGCCGGCCTGGTGACCCACCTCGCCGATAACGATCTCCAGCTGCGCATCAGGCGGCGTCTCGCCGACCGGCTCGCCCGGGTGCCGCTCGGCTGGTTCGGCCGGCACAGCTCGGGGTCGGTCAACCAGGCACTGCAGAGCGATGTCACCGCGCTGCACCATCTCGTCGCGCATTCCCCCACCGAGCTCGCGTCGGCGATCGTCGTTCCGCTGGTGTCGCTGGGATATCTGGTCACCGTCGACTGGCGGATGACCCTGGTCGCACTGGTGCCGCCCTCGCTCGGGCTGCTGGTGCACTTCCGGCTCGGTGCGGGCGACCGGAAACGCGAACAGGACACTGTGGACCGTGCCATGGCGCGGATCGCCGGTAGCGCGGTGGAATACGTACAGGGCATCGCCGTGGTGAAGACGTTCGGCCAGTCCGGCCGGGCCCATGAGCGGTTCCGCGCGGCCGCCCATGACTTCTCCGACTTCTTCCTCGGCTGGGTACGTACCGTGGTCCATCTCGCCGCGAGCCGGAACTTCCTGCTCTCCCCCGTTTTCTCGCTGCTGGTGCTGCTGGCGGGCGGCATCGGGCTCGCCGCGGGCGGCGCGCTCGCCCCGGTCGACGTACTGCCGTTCGCGTTGCTCGGCCTCGCACTGACCGCGCCGGTGGCCGCACTCGGTCACGGCGGGGACAACCTGCGGGCCGGACGGCTGGCCGCGGCCAGGATCACCACCCTGCTGGCCACCCCCGAACTGGCCACCCCCGCCGGCGGAACGGCACCGAAGGAGCGGACGGTGGAGTTCCGGGATGTCCGTTTCTCCTACGACGACCAGGTCGACGTCCTTCGCGGGGTGGACCTGACCCTCTCGCCCGGAACGGTCACCGCGCTGGTCGGGCCGTCCGGATCGGGCAAGTCCACGATCGCGGCGTTGCTGCCCCGGTTCTTCGACACCACCGCCGGCTCGATCAGCATCGGCGGGGTGGACATCCGGCGGATTCCCCCCGCCGAGCTGTACAGATTGGTCGCCTTCGTCTTCCAGGACGTGCAGTTGCTGCGGGCCCCGGCCATCGACAACCTCCGGCTGGCCCGCCCGGACGCCACGGTCGACGAGGTTCGGTCCGCGGCACGCGCCGTGCGGTTGCACGAGCGCCTGCTGGCCGCCCCGCACGGATACGACTCGGTGATCGGCGAGGACATCGAGCTTTCCCGTGGTGAGGCCCAGCGAATGTCGATAGCCCGGGCGTTGCTGGCGGACGCACCGATCCTGGTGCTGGACGAGGCGACCGCGTCGGCGGACTCCGAGTCCGAGTCGGCGATCCAGGACGCGGTGTCCACGCTGGTGGCCGGGCGGACCCTGCTGGTGATCGCGCACCGGTTGTCCACCATCGTGCGGGCCGACCAGATCGTGGTGCTCGGCAACGGCAGGGTCGTCGAACGGGGCACCCACGAGGAACTGCTCGGGCTGCACGGTACCTACGCCAGGATGTGGCACTCGCACGACCGATCCGATCAATCCACAGTGGACGTCAAGGAGGAACGGCCGTGATCCGCCAGCTCATCGCGGCGCTCGGTGCCGGCAACACCAGGCCGTTGCGGCTTCTGCTGTTCGGCCTCGGGCTGACCGCGGTACTCCAGGGCGTCGCCTTCGTCCTGCTCGTTCCGGTGCTCCGCGCCTTGTTCGCCGCCGACTATCCCGCGGCGTGGCGATGGTTCGGCGTACTCGCCGTCGTGACGATCGCCTACGCGGTGGCACAGTACCGCGCGCAGCTGGCAGGCTACGCCAGCGGCGCGGCGCTGTCCCGCCAGCTGCACGAGCGACTGGGTGACCACCTCGTGCGGCTACCGCTCGGCTGGTTCACCGGCGCCCGTGTCGGCCAGGTGAGCCGGTTGGCGGGCCAGAACGTCCTGGAGATCATCGGTGTCCCGGCGCATTTGCTGCAGCCACTGGTCACCGCACTGGTCACCCCGGCCACCGTGGTGGTGCTCATGTTCGGCTTCGACTGGCGGCTGGCGCTGGCCGCGCTGATCGCGGCGCCGGTGCTGGTGGGGGCCTACCGGTGGAGCGGTTCCCTGGTGCAACGGGCCGACCTGGTCCGGGACGAGGCCACCACCGAAGCGGCCGACCGGGTGATCGAGTTCGCACGGGCCCAGCAGGTGTTGCGTGCGTTCGGCCGGACGACCGGCGGCCACGAGCCGCTCGCCGGATCGCTGGCCGCGCAGCACGCGGCGAGCCGCCGGATGATCCTGCTCGGGCTGCCCGGCACGATCGGTTTCGCGCTCGTGATCCAGGCCGCCTACACCGCGATCCTGATCCTCGGCGTCTACCTGGCGCTCGGCGGTTCCCTCGGCGCGGCGGAACTGCTGGCACTGCTCGTACTGGCGACCAGGTTCGTCGAGCCGATCATGACGGCCTCGGACATCGGTGGCGCCGCCAGGGTCGCGCGCAACGCGCTCATCCGGATCAACGAGGTGCTCGCCGCCGAGCCCCTGCCGACACCGGATGACCCGAAAACGCCGTCGGACAACGGAATCGAGCTGGACTCGGTGCGCTTCGCCTACCGTGACCGCCCGGTGCTCGACGGGGTCAGCCTGCGGATCCCGCCGGGCAGTATGACCGCGCTGGTCGGTGCGTCCGGGGCAGGCAAGACCACGGTCACCAAACTGATCGCGCGATTCCACGACGTGGACGCCGGCGCGGTGCGGATCGGCGGGGCCGACGTCCGCGAGCTGGACCAGGACGAGCTTATGGCGCGGATGTCCCTGGTGTTCCAGGACGTCTACCTGTTCAACGACACGATCATGGAGAACATCAGGGTCGGCAGGCCGGACGCGCCCGACGCGGACGTGATCGAGGCGGCCAGGAGGGCGCGGGTGGACGAGATCGTCGCACGGCTCGCCGGCGGCTGGCACACGATGGTCGGCGAGGGCGGTGCCCTGCTCTCGGGCGGCGAGCGGCAACGGGTCTCCATCGCCAGGGCGTTGCTGAAGGACGCGCCGATTCTGGTCCTGGACGAGGCGACCGCCGCACTGGACTGGGAAACCGAAGCCGCCGTGCAGGACGCGTTGAGCACCGACCGGACCCTGCTGGTCATCGCGCATCGGTTGAGCACGGTCAAGGCCGCCGACCAGATCGCGGTGCTGGACGAGGGCCGGATCGCGGAGTGCGGCACCCACGACGAACTGCTGGCCGCGGGCGGCCGCTACGCCGCGTTCTGGACCGAGCGCAGCAGGGCGGCCCAGTGGCGGCTCACCGGCTCGGCCACGGTCAGGGCGTGGACGGCCAGCTGACCCGGCCGGCGTGTGGCAGGCGCAGACCGCGCAGTATCTCCTCGATCACGGCATGGCGGTGGCCGACGAGATAGAAATGCTCGCCGGGGAACACCCGCAGCTCGAATCGGCCGGTCGTGGCCAGTGCCCAGTCGCTCATCTCGTCATGGGTGGCCTCACCATCGCGGTCGGCGAGCAGCCCGACGACCGGCGTGGCCAGCGGCCGCACCGCGCGCGGCCGGTAGTTCTCGATCAGGCGGTAGTCGCCGCGCACCGCCGGCAACACGACCTCGCGCAGTGCCGCATTGTCCAGCACGCCGGTCCCGGTACCACCGAGGCCACGGAGTTCGGCGACCAGTCCGTCGTCGTCGAGCAGGTGCACCGAGCCGCCGCGCTGCCGGTGCGGTGCGGGATGCGCGGAAACGAGCAACCGCTCCGGAGGGCGGCGCCGCTCCTCGAGGCGGAGAGCCACCTCGTAGGCGACCGCGGCACCCATGCTGTGCCCGAACAACACCAGCGGCCGGGTCGCCAGCGGCAGCACGGCAGCGGTGATCCGGTCGGCCAGTTCCGCCATGTCGTCGACGCACGGGTCGTTGATGCGCTCTTCGCGTCCCGGATACTGCACCACGCGGAGTTCCACGTCCGGCGGCAGCGCCGTTTGCCAGTCGCGATAGAAGCCGGCGGTGCCTCCCGCATGCGGGAAACACACCAGACGCACAGCTGCCCGCTGCCCGGAAGTGAAACACCGCAGCCACGGGTCGTCCTGGCCAATCAGCACCATGCACCACCAACCCCATTCTTCGAGGCAGCCGAAATCGCAGTCGTTGACTACCGGTTAATTTAGCGTGAGCCTGTCGCAGGCAAGTCGCAAGGAGTTTGCAGGAGTCCGTCATAAATGTTTCACACGCCGTACCCCCGGTGATCGCGCGCTAATATCCGAACATGGACCAGCAGACGTTTTTCGCGGTCATGAGCGCTTTTCCGACGGGAGTGGCGATCGTGACGACCTCCACAACGGCCCGGGTCCCGGCCGGCCTGACAACCAACGCGTTGTGCAGTATTTCCGCCGATCCCCCGCTGTTGTCGCTCTGCATCGGGCTCAGCAGCAGGACATTACCCGCGCTACGCGCCAGGAAGCGCTTCATCGTCCATTTCATGGCCGACCGGCACGATGCGATCTGCCACGCGTTCGCCGGCAAAGGGGACGACAAGTTCGCCGAGGTGCCGTGGCGCTGGACGGAAAGCGGCCTGCCCCTGCTGTGCGAAGGCGTCATCGCGTGGCTGGAATGCTCGGTCGCGCAGGAATCCGTGGTCGGCGACCATGTCGTCCTCATCGGCCGCGCCGAAATCGGCCAGCCGCCGCGCGAGGACTCCTACCCGATCGTCTACTTCCGGCGGAAGTACCGGAACTGGTCGCCGGATCGGGTCGGCCCGCTCCCCGGCCACCCCGAACGAAGCACGGTCCGGTGAGCCGGATGACCGGTTCAGCCGATTCCCTCTTCAGCCTTCAGCTCGTCCAGCCGGACCTGCACACCATCAAGGGAACGCTGGACGGAGTAGGCGAAAAATTCGCGCTGGTAGGTACGCGCCGACTCCGCGTCGGCGTATTCCCGATGCAGCAACCGTCCCAGCGCGGCAAGACCGGGCTGCTCGGTGTCGTCGCGGAACAAGCCGAGCGCCTCCACCGCCGTCGCCCTGGCCTTGGCGTTGGTCTCCCGGTCGTCCTCGACCGCGATCAGCGTGACACCGCTGTTGAGCAGGTAGCTGTACACACTCGGCGCTTCCTCGTCACCAAGCCCGGCCCGCTGCAGCACCTGCACCCCGGTGTCGATCAGGCGCAGCGCGGAGGGCACGAGCGGCCCCTGCTGGACCAGCATCCGGCGGGCGACCCCGCGATGCCGGCGGAGCACGTCACGCCCGTCCACGAGCAGCGTGTAGAACCATTCCCGCCAGGGCAGGTCCGCGTCCGGCAACGGCATCTGCGCGACCACATGGTCGGTGACCGCCTGGATCACCGCCTCCCGGTCGCCGACATGGTGATAGATCACCGCAGGCCAGACTTCGAGCCGCGACGCGAGCAGGCGTACCGTCCAGCCCTCGAGTCCGTGTTCCCTGGTGAGCTGCGACGCAGCATCGATGACACCGCTCCGGGTGATCGGCGGCAGCCCTGCCGCCCAGCGCGACCGCCCTCCTGGCCCAGACTCCACCATGACGAAACCCTATCTCTCCTGCTTGCACGATCGGCACCCCACCAAAAAATAAGGGTACACTTACTTGTTGAATGGTGTGCAATACTCGGTGCGCAGGGGGTGCCGAACCAGGTCGGCGAGTACCCGCGCAGGTCGTCAGCCGCGACTCCGGGAGGGCAGCGCAGGACCATGGAAGAAAGAACCGCACCAGAGCACACCGGCCACCCCGCCGATGACACTCCGGCCGCCGCGCCTGGCGCACTGTTCCTGGTCTACCTGGCCGTTTTCGGCGGTTTCTGCGGTCAGTACATCATCGCGCCGATCCTGCCGCCGCTGGCCCGTGAACTGGACATCAGCGAGTTCCAGCTCGGCATGGTGATCACCACCTCGGCCATCATGGTGGTGCTGGGAAGCACGTTCTGGGGACGCCGCAGCCAGACGATCGGCCGCAAACGAGTACTGGTGCTCACCCTGCTCGGCGGGGCTGCGGCGCTGCTGCTGTTCGCCGTGGTGGCGCACCTGGGCTTGAACCACACCGTCGGCGGAGCGGTCGCGTTCGTCATGATGCTGTGCACAAGGGGCCTGGTCTACGGTGCGTTGCTCGCCGCCATTCCGGTGACCGCGCAGGCATACGTGGCGGACGTGACGCCGGACGAACGGTCCCGGGTGCGCGGGCTGTCCTGGGTCGGCGCGGCGAGCGGGCTGGCGATCGTCGTCGGCCCGCTGCTCGGCGGGCTGCTCGGCAAGGCGAGCCTGCTGCTTTCGATGTACGTGGCGCCCGCGGTGCTGGCGTTCGTCGCGGCGATCGTGTGGCTGCGGCTGCCGACGGAGTCGAGGCACGTGGACAAGCCGAAGGCGGCCAAGCTCAGCCCGTTCGACCGACGGCTGTGGCCGTTCCTGGTCCCCGGTTTCGGTCTGTTCCTCGCGCTCGGCATCATGCAGATCACCGTCGGGTTCCTCCTCCAGGACCGGCTCGACCTGGCCCCGGGGGACGCCGCCCAGTACACCTCGTGGGCGCTGCTGGCGCTCGGAGTGCCCTACCTGCTCGCGCAGGCGGCGCTGGTGCCCAAGCTGGGCTGGCCACCACTGCGGCTGCTCCGGATCGGGATCACCTTGGCGGGCCTGGGTTTCCTCGGCGTCTCACTCGGCGCGGAACTGATCAGCACCATGGTCAGCCTCGCCGTGCTCGGCCTCGGCCTCGGCATGGGCCTGCCCGGCTACATGTCCGGGCCGACGCTGCTGGTCGGTCCGGACGAACAGGGCGGTGTGGCCGGGATCGTCGGCGCGAACAACGCGCTGACGTTCGTGTTCGGCCCGCTGATCGGGACCGGGCTCTACCAGCTCGCGCCACTGGCGCCCTTCATCACCACCACCCTCCTGCTCGCGGCGCTGCTGCTGTTCGTGTGGCTGGCGCCTGCCATCCGGCCGACCGCCGCGCACCCGAACACGCGTTGACCACAAGCGCCCGCCGCGGCGCGATACCAGGACGTTCCCGCTGATTGGAGTTGCCGATGATTGACGTCGGGCTGCATTTCTTCCCGGACTGCGACCACCGAAGCAAACCCGCCAAGGACTACTTCGCCGAATGCCTCGACCTGGTGGAGCTGGCGGACGAACTGGGGTACCACCACGTCCGCACCGTGGAGCACTACTTCCACGCCTATGGTGGGTATTCGCCGAACCCGCTGCTGTTCCTCGCGGCCGCGGCCCAGCGCAGCAAGAACCTCAGGCTGATCACCGGAGCGGTGCTGCCGATCTTCACCAACCCGCTCAAGCTCGCCGGCGAGATCGGCATGGTGGACACGATCTCCGACGGGCGGCTGGAGGTCGGGTTCGCCCGCGCCTTCCTGCCGCACGAATTCCGCCGGTTCGGCGTGGACATCAACGAAAGCCGGTCTCGGTTCGACGAGGGCATCGCCGCCGTCGAGGGACTCCTCGAGCACGAGAACTCGGCATTCTCCGGGCAGTTCCACTCGTTCGAGGAGACCACCTCACTGCCCCGGCCGCTGCAACGCCCGCGCCCGCCGTTCTGGATCGCCGCGATCTCCAGCGCGAAGAGCTTCCAGCGAGCCGGCGAACTCGGCTACGGCGTGATGACGACCGCGCTGCAGACCTCCGCGATGAGCTCGCTGATCGCGGCGTACCGGAAGGCGTGGCGGGAGGCGGGACACCCCGGCGACGGACGGGTCATGATCGCTTTCCAGACCTACTGCGCGGAAACCTCGGCCGAGGCGCTGGAGGCACCGAGGGACGCCGTCAACCACTACCTGCACAGCCTCATCGACGCGGCATCGGACTGGGCGGGCACGACCAGCGCCGACTACCCCGGCTATCCCGAGATGCTGGCCAAGATGGCCGAAGAGGACTTCGACAGCTCGGTGAAGAACGGGTCGATGCTGGCCGGCACCCCGGAGGAGGTCGTCGAGTCGATGCTGCGCTATCACGAGGAGTGCGGCGGGTTCGAGATCGCGAGCCTGCACGCGCATTTCTCCACTTTGGACCCCGCACTGATCCGCAGGTCGGTGGAACTGTTCGGTACCAGGGGAATTCCCCGGTTGCGGGCGATGACCGGCGGCTGACCGCCGCTCCCCCCACCGCGGTGCTCTCCCCCCAGGCCCGCGGTGGCCGGGGCGTGGGCGGGTGCCGGCCGGCCACCGCCACCCGCCCACGCCATGCGGGCACTCCTGCCCGGCGGGCGTCAGTCCCCGGCCAGCCGGGCACGCACCTCGGGGAGCACCTCGGCGCCCAGCCGCCGGATGTTGGTGAGGGTGCCCTCGTCGTCGCCGCTGGCCAGCACCTCGCACAGCACCCGGCGGCAGCCCGACACCCGGATGCTCCGCACCAGACGTTCGATGCACATGTCCGGTGTGCCGACAGGATGGTTGCCGAGCACATAGGACCCGAACCGGCCGATGAACGCCTCCGGTTCGAAATGGGTTTTCGTCTCGATCAGATGGTGGTAGTCGGCCTGCGCCGCGGCGAGTGCCGGCATCGTCACGTCCCGCACCAGGTGCTGCGCCTCCGCCACGGTGTCGTTGACCTGAGTGAACACCGCGAAGGCATGGTCGTAACCGTCCCGCGGATGCCCGGCCGCGGCCGCCAGCTCACTGTGCCTGGCGACCATCTCCGCCTTGGTGACGTCGTTCTTGTCGTAGAACAACAGCATCGGCAGGCCCTGCCTGGCCGCGAGCTCCAATGAGGACTGTGAGTTCGAAGCCACGTAGACCGGCGGGTGCGGAGTGGTCAGCGGCCGCGGCTGCGGCCGGACCTCGCGGAACCGGTACAGGTCGGTGTCCGAGGACACCTTGCCGCCGAAGGACTGCAGCAGCAGATCGAGCGATTCGGCCAGACCACGCTGCCAGTACTCCACACCGTGGCCGATCGCCTCGTAGTCCAGCACCGGCTCCGCCCTGCCGACCCCGAGGTCGAACCGCCCGCCGGAGACATGGTCGAGCAACGCCACCTGTTCCGCCGTATGGACCGGAGAGTGCAGCGGCAGGATCGTCACCGCGGTACCGACCCGCATCCTCTTGGTACGTCCCAGGATGTTCGCGGCGAAGGTCAGCCCCGACGGGTTCACCCCGTAGTCGTTGAAGTGATGCTCGGTTATCCAGATGTCGTCGAAGCCGGCCTGCTCGGCCGCGTCCACCGCGGCCAGTGCCCGGTTCAGCACCTGGGCGTCGGACTGGCCGGGATACCGGTTCGTCACCGCGAAAGCGCCGAATCGGAGCGCCGTGTCCTTGCTCATCATTCTCCTGACTTCTCGTGGTGCCTTGATCGTCCGGTCACAACAGTCCTTCGTCGAACACCGCGCCGGACGCCGGTGTGCCGTGGAACTCGCGCAGTGTCACCTCGGGCAGCACCTCGGTCAGCTCGCCGAGCACCGCGCCCGGATCGAGGACGTCGGCCGCGTAGTGCAGGCCGGACGGCACCCGGCCGGCCAGCGCCGCGGCCGTGGTGATCGCGCCGACCGTGCCGGTCAGCCGGGAGCCGTCGGCCGCTCGCAGAACCGCGTCGGCGGTGTGTTCCACGCCGTCGCGCGAGCCCGTCATCCGGAGCGACATGGCCTGGTACGGGGCGCGGCCGGCGGCGTCCACTTCGCTGGCCCGGACCAGCCGCGAAACGGCAGCGGCATGGTCGTCCGCGGACCCGGTAGCCGCCCTGCCCTGCCAGCCGGTGAGCATCGACAGCGCGGCGGAACCGTCGAAGACGTTGTACCAGCGGGCCTCGCGCAGCCCGAGGTGTTCGGCCAGCCGCCGTAGCTCGGTGCTGAGAAACGGGTATGCGGTGACGCGGCGGGGAAAAAGCGGGAGCTCGACGTCCTCCAGCACGGTCAGCGAACCCTGCCGCACCGCCCCGTCCCGCCACTCGGCGAACCCCGTCCCGTACCCGTTGCCGAGGCTGAGCAGGAAGTCCTCCGCCGCGCTGCGCGTGAACCGCCCGATTCCGCCGAAGTAGCCGGTCAGCCCGGTGGCTTCTTCGAACCGGGTGGCCAGGACCTTGGGCAGCAGAGCGGACAGGCCGGGCAGCATCCCGGCGGACAGCAGCGCGCGCCGCCCGCCCGGCACCCGGCCGGTGAGTTTTTCGTGCAGCGGATCGTCGCCACCGACGTCGACGTAGTCCGCGCCTGCCGCCAATGCCGGGCCCGCCACCCGGTCGAGCACCCGGTAGGACGGGCCGGCGCAGTTCAGCACGACCGCGCAGCCGGCGCAGAACCGGGCCACGCTGTCCTGGTCGAACACGTCGACCGGGACAGCCTCTCCTTCGCCTGCCAGCACGGTGTCCACGAATCGCCGTGCCACGTCGGCTCTGCGCCCGCCCACCCGGAGCCGGATGGGGCCGGACCGGCCCGGTCCTCCCCCTGCGAGCGCTTCGGCCGCCGCTCGCCCCACCGCGCCATAACCGCCGACCAGGCCGACCAGCGGGCCCGGGGTCATGGCGCCCCGACCGTCCGCCCGGTCCCCCGGTCGGTGGTCAACGCGGTGAACACCGAGCTGACGTTCGGCGGGTGCAGGCAGCTGAAGTGGTCACCGGGCACATCGACGACGCGGAGTTCGCCGAGGCAGAGCTGCTCCCAGTAGGTGCTCATGTCCTTGCGCATGCCCGGCAGGACCTGGGTTTCGCCCAGCTGCCGGATGAAGGTCACCGGTCCCCGGTAGGGAGTGGCGTCGTGCCGGGCGACCGCGGTCAGGCTGTGCTTGAGCACCCGGTACTGATCGCGGACGCGTTCCGCCGAGCCGAGTTCCGAGCCCGCGTAACGCATCGTGGCGCCGATCGCGGCCAGCCGTTCGGACTGCTCCCGCCCGGCGAGCCGGCGGAAGGCACGGACCGCTTCGGCCACTTCGCCGGTTTCCGGTACTTCGGCCAGTGTCCCGGCCGGTACCCTGCCGGGGGTCTTCGCCAGCACCGCCGCGATGGTCTGCCGCATGGCGACCTCGTCGGCCGGATAACCGAGTGCGACCGGGTCGGCCCGCATCACCCTGGCGAAGATGTACTCGGCGAGCAGATCGTCTTCCACCAGGAACGGCACCCGGTAGCTGCTGATCACCGTGAGATTCTCGACGGTGGCACCCTGTTCGGTCAGCTCGCTCGCCAGCTCGGTCGCCAGCAGCCCGCCCATGCAGTAGCCGACGACGCGCACCTTGTCGTGTCCCGCTGCCAGCAACTCGGTGGCGTAATCGCCGGCCAGTCGCTTGATCAGATCGCCGGGGTCGGCGGCGAGGAACGGCTCTATGTCGGCCAGGGCCAGCCCCAGGCTCGGGCCGTGGTCGCCGAGCGCGTCGAGCAGCGCCCGGTACGGCGCGATGGTGCCGGCACCGTCGTGCACGAACACCATCGCCGTGCCGCCGGCGACGTCGTTGATCCGGATCAGCGAGCCCGTCGTGGTCGCGTCCTGGCCGGAACCACGGCTCAGGTATGCCGCGGTGGCGGCGATGGTCGGCTGGTTGAGCATCTGCCGCAGCAGGTTGTCCCACTTGCGCCCGGCCGCTTCCGGCAACCGCTCCCGAACCCGCCCGATCAGCTGCGCGACCAGGAGCGAGTCGCCGCCCAGTGCGAAGAAGTTCTCGTCCCGGCCCACCTGGGGGACCTGGAGCACCTCCGACCACACCTCGGCCAGCGCGCGTTCCCTGGCGCCCACCGGGGCGGTGCCACCGGCCGGCCGCTGTCGCGCCACGTGTTTCGGCAGCCAGTCCGCGAGGGCCCGGCGATCGACCTTTCCGTTGTCGCTCAACGGAATCGAGTCGACCACCTGGATCTCGGCCGGCACCATGTAGTCGGGAAGCCGCTCGTCGAGATGTCCGGTCAGCTCGGCCGCGGTCACCGGCATCCGTCCGGTTTTCACCTGTGCGGCAAAGACGTGCTGGCCGATCCGGGACAACGGGTCGTCCGGCGCCGGCAGGCAGAAGGCGGGTTCCGCGCCTGCCTCGGTCAGCAGTTCCAGCCACTGCTCGCGGCCGATGAAGGTGGTGTCCTGCTCCGCCCGGAAATCCACGAAGTCGGTCAGGCCCTCCTTGAATTCCATCGAGGCCATCGCGTGGTAGGTGTCCCTGGTCGCCTCGATGAACACCAGCCAGCCACCCGGCGCGAGCATTTCGTGGAACCGGGCCAGCACGTTCCCGGCATGCTTGGAGTTGTGCAGCACGTTGGCACACAGAATGACGTCCACCGAGTTCGGCGCGACCCCTTGACTCCGATACGGCTCGTTGAGGTCGAACAACCCGTAGCGCACCCACGGCTGTTCGGCGAACCGTTGCCTTGCCTCGTTCAGGAAGAACTGGGACAGGTCGGTGAACAGGTAGTCGGCGTCGAACTCGGCGAGCGCGGGGATCAGGTCGTTGCTGGTGCCGCCGACGCCGGCGCCGATCTCCAGCACCCGCAGCGGAGCGCCACCTCTCCGTCCCTCGGCGATCCGGCGGACGGTGTGCACCACGACCCGGTTCAGGTAGCCGCTGATCAGGTTTTCCCGGTACGCCGCTTCGGCGACCTCCAGCCTGCCCTCGGGGAACAGCAGGCTCAACGGGTCGAGTTCGTCGCGGATCAGCTCCGGCAGGTTCTGCTCGGCGACCCGCAGATAACGCAGCAGTTCGACGCCCCAGTCGACCACCGGCTCCAGTTCGTCGATCCGCCGCCACATCGCCTCGATCGCGGCACGGGAGGGCGCCCGCAGATCGCGGTAGCCCGCCGGGGCCCGCTCGAGCATGCCCTCCTTCGACAACGCCTTCAGCCAGCGCCGGATCAGCCGGTGGTTACGCTCGGCCGCTCCGGTCGCGGTCAGGATCTCCGGTAGCCCGTGTACCACGCCGGGGTCGGTGAACAGCCCGGCCTGCCACAGCGCGTCGGCCATCGAAGCCAGCGCGACCCGCTCCACCAGCCCGGAGATTTCGGTGAGCGCCTCGCCGTCGACGCGGGTGCTCAGCTCCGCGCCTGCCGCCTCCGCCACCGCCCTCAGATCCGGAACGGCGTGCGTGGTCTCCGGGTTCCGCGCGGTCTCGGCAAAGGCGACCAACTGACGATCCAGCGCGTCGCTCCCGTCCACCAGCACCTCGGCCGAGGCGATGGCGGGATGCTCGGCCAGCACCGAGGAGATCTCGGCCAGCTCGATCCGGTGGCCGCGCACCTTGACCTGGAAGTCTTCCCTGCCAAGGAATTCGATGACACCGTCGGGCAGGTAGCGGCCGACGTCGCCGGTCGAGTACAGCCGCTCCCCGGTGACCGGATGGGTCACGAACCGTTCCCCGGTCTTCTCCTCGTCACCCAGGTAGCCCGACGCGACACCGGCTCCGCCGATGTAGAGGTTGCCGGGCACCAGATCCGGGCACGGCCGCATGGCCTCGTCCAGTACGTGGAAGCTCTGGTTGGTCAGCGGAGTGCCGTAGGGGATGCTGCGCCATGCCGGGTCGACCTGGCCGATCGGGTAGTGGATCGACCAGATCGACGCCTCGGTCGCGCCACCGAGGCTGACCAGGCTCAGCCCCGGCAGCCGGCGGCGCATCGCGTCCGGCAGGCCGACCGGGATCCAGTCCCCGGACAGCAACGCCAGCCGCAGGGTGGGCAGGACACCACCACCGCCTTCGGCCGGGTGGCCGGAATCCAGGTACTGGCCGAGCATGTGCAGCTGAGCGGGCACCGAATTCCACAGCGTGACGCCGTGCTCGTCGATCGTCTCCGCCCAGTGCGACGGGTCGCCCCGTCGGCCGGCCGACGGCAGGACCAGGGAGCCGCCCACGGCGAGCGGGCCGAACAGGTCGTAGACGGACAGGTCGAAACCGAGGTTGGCGAGACCGAGTACCCGGTCGCCGTCGCCGACGCCGAACCGGCGGTTGATGTCGTCGATGGTGTTGCGCGCGGCCCGATGCGTGATCATGACGCCCTTGGGCCGTCCGGTCGAACCCGACGTGTAGATCACGTAGGCGAGGTCGTCCGGCCCCGCCTGTTCCGGAACCGCGCGCACCCGGTGTTCCGGCGGATCTTCCGCCTCGACGGTCAGATGCCGGACACCGTCCGGCAACCCGAGCGAGCCGGCCAGCCACGGCTGGGTGAGCACCCGGCGAACCCCGGCGTCGAGCAGAATGGCGTCGCGGCGGGCCGGCGGCTGGTTGGTGTCGATCGGCAGATAGGCCGCTCCGGCGAGCAGCACGCCGAACACGCCGACCACCTGCTCCCAGCCCTTGTCCATCACCACGGCCACCAGCTCGCCCCGCTCGCAGCCCGCCGAGGACAGCTCGTCGGCGACCGCGCCGGCACGGTCCAGCAGCTCCCGGTAGGTCAGGGCACGCCGCGTGCTGCGCACCGCCGTCCGATCAGGGGTACGCAGGGCCGTGGCGACGACCTCGTGGTGAAGCAGCCCGTCCGGCAACGGCCCGGCGGTCCCGTTGACCGCCTGGCGGACGGCCAGCTGTGCGGCGGGGAGCCGGACCGGATCGTTGCTCGTCCACGCGTCGTCCCCGGCGGCGAGTTCGTGCAGCAGCGTGGTGAACGCGGCGAACGCGGGCTCGACCAGCCCGTCCGGGAACACCCCTTCCCGCACGTCCCAGTTGACCAGCAGCTCTTCCTTGCCCTCCATCACCTGGCAGTCGATCCACACCTGCGGTGTCTGGCTGATGCCGTAGACCAGCTCCGCGCCGGGCATCAAGCCGGCCGGCCCGGTGCCGTCCCCGCTTTCGGCTCCGACGCCGAGGGTGCTGGTGAAGGCGACCGGCAGCAGCGCGGCGTCCCGGCCACGCCGCCTGCCGAGCTCCCGCAGCACCTCCACCCCGGAACACGACCGATGGTCCATATCGGACCAGAGCTGTGCCTGCATGGCCCGCGCCCGCTCGCCGAGCGGTGCGCCGCCGGCGGTGTCCACCGGCAGCAGGGTCACCGAGCTGAAGTCCCCGATCAACCGGTCGACGTCCGGGTGCAGCGGGAGCCGGTTGAGCAGGGTGAGGTTGAGGGTGTACGCCGATCGCCTGCTCCAGCGGCCGATCACCTCGGCGTAGGCGGCCAGCACCGCGGTGGACACGGTGATCCCGTGTGCCGCGGCCCGCCGGCCGAGCTCGCCCCACTCCGCCTTCGACAACCGGGTCTCCCAGCGGGCGAACCTCGGTGGCGAGTCGGTCGCCGAGCGCTCCAGCACGGGCAGCTCGGGCCCGGGCGGCAGCCGGTCGATCCGCTGCCACCAGTAGTCCCGGTCCGCCCGGTAACCGGCGCTGTCCCGCAGCCCGCGCTCGGCGAGCACGTAGTCCCGGAAGGTCGGTTCCGGGTCCTGGCCCACGTCCTCACCGGCGTACCGCCTGGCCAGCTCGGCGAACAGCAACTGGACGCTGAAGTAGTCGCAGACCAGCAGATCCACCGAGACATGCAGGATGTCCTGCCGGTCGGTCCTGGTCACCAGCAGGTCGATCAGCGGCCACTCGTCGGTGCGGCGGACCCGGTGCGACCACCGCTGCCTGGTCGCCTCGATCGCCCGCTGGACCCTGGCAGGCGGCTCGCCACGCTGATCCTCGACCTCGATCCGGTAGGCCGGTACCTCGGCCAGCACTCGCTGGTAGCCCTCCGGGGAGACCACCGCGCGGAGCATGTCGTGCCGGGCGATCATGTCCCGCCACACCGGCTCCAGCCGGACCGGATCCAGCTCGGCGAAGGCGAATTCCAGATAGCCGTGGCAGGCCACGGCTCCGTAGTCGAAGGCGTCACTGCGGCCGAGCAGGTAGGCCGACTGCACGTCGGTCAGTGGGAAGGGCTCGTGCCGCGCACCGGGGTCGGGCGTGATCGAGGAACTCGCCTCGGTTTGGCGCAGGTGCTCGAGAATGGCTTGTTTGTGCTCCCGCAACCGGTCCAGCCGTTGTGCCGTCAGATATCCGCGTGGCGCGCGGAAACGAAGCCGTCCGTCCTCGGTCCACAGGGTGACCCCGGCGGCGGTCAGCTCCGCGATCAGGTCGCCGATCATCTACAGTTCTCCGTCCTCAAGTCCCTGGGTTTCGAGTTCGGCGAGCTGCCGCTCGAGCAGGGTGGCGAGCAGGCCGACAGTGGGGCTCCCGAACAGTTCGCGCAGCGAGACCCGGATGCCGAACCGGCGGCCGATCCCGTCCACCAGCCTGGTGGCGAGCAGGCTGTTCCCGCCGAGCCGGAAGAAGTCTTCGTCCCGCCCGACACCCGGTACGCCGAGTAGCTCCGCCCACAGCCCGGCCAGCTCCTTCTCCACCGGGCCGTCCAGTGGCCCGCTGGCGTCCGGCCGCTGTTCTCCCGCGCCGGCGAGCAGCTGCCCCACCGCGGACCGGTCCACCTTTCCGTTGCCACTCAACGGAAGCTCGTCCAGCGTGAGCACGGTGTCCGGGATCATGTAGCCCGGAAGCCGGTCGGCGAGCCAGTCCACGAGACCGGCCGGACCGCCGGCGGCGCCGCCACGCGGCACCACCGCCGCCGCGAGCCGCTTCGCCCGCTGCCCCACCACGACCACCACCGCGTGCCGTACCTCGGGATGCGCGGCCAGCGCGGTTTCGACCTCCCCGAGCTCGATCCGGTGCCCGCCGATCTTGACCTGGTGGTCGGCCCGGCCGAGGAACTCCAGGGTGCCGTCCGGCCAGTACCGGCCGAGATCGCCGGTGCGGTACCAGCGATCCCCCTGGTACTCGACGAATCGGGCGGCGGTCAGCCCGGGGTCACCCCGGTAGCCGTCGGCCACCCCGGTGCCGCCGATCCACAACTCGCCCGCCACCCAGTCCGGCCGATCCCTGCCCTGGGTGTCCACCACCCGATATCGCTGGTTGCGCAACGGAAATCCATACGGGATGGATCGCCACCGCGACGGAACCTCGCCCACCTCGTAGGCGTTGGACCAGATCGCGGCCTCGGTCGCGCCACCCATCGCGATCAGCCTGCCGCGGCCGCCGGTCTGGGCAGCCAGCCTGCCGGGCAGGTCCAGCCCGATCCAGTCGCCGGACAGCAGCACCAGCCGGAGACCCGGCAGCTCCCGGCCGGTCGCGGCCACCAGCAGCATGTCCAGCAACGCGGGAACCGAGTTCCACACACTCACCCCGTGCCGCTCGACCAGTTCGTGCCAGCGTCGCGCCTCCCGCCGGTTCTCCTCTTCGACCAGCACCAGTGCCCCGCCGGCGGTGAGCAGACCGAAGATGTCGTACACGGACAGGTCGAAGTCCAATGCGGACACCGCGAGCACCCGGTCCGCCGGGCCGACCTGGTTCCGCTCGTTGATGTCGGTCACCGTGTTGACCGCGGCCCGGTGGCTGATCTGCACGCCTTTGGGCTCGCCGGTCGAGCCGGAAGTGAAGATCACGTACGCCGGATCGGTCCGTGGTACGGAAACCGGCCCGGCAAGGGGTTCCTCGGTCATCGTCTGGTCAACGGTCAGCACCTCGACTCCGGCTGGCCATGTCGTGCCCGCCCGCCCGGCCTCGCTCGTCAGTACCAGCCTGGCTCCGGCGCGGCCGCGAATCCGGTCCCGCCGCGCCGGTGGCTGGTCCACCCCGATCGGCACGTAGTGCCCACCGGCGGCGAGCACCCCGAGTACGGCGGTGATCTGGTCGGGTCCCTTCGGCAGCGTGACCACGACCGGGTCGCGGCCGGTGAGACCGTGCCGGCGCAACCGTCCGGCGACACTCAGCGCGCGCCGGGCCAGCTCGCCGTAGCTCATCCGCCCGGTATCGCCGAACAGCAGCGCGGTGCGACCGGGATCGGACTTCGCCATGGCGAAAAAACCCTCGTGCAGCAAGGCTTCGCTCTCCGGCGCGGCGGTGGTGTTCACCGTGGCCCGCACCGTCCGTTGCGCCTCCGGCAAGGCGACCGGCGCCGGTGCCGACCAGTCTCCGTCGCAGAGCCAGTGGATCACCCGGCGGTAGACGTCGAACATCGCGTCCAGCACACCGGGCGGGAACAACTGCTCCACCGCGTCCCAGTTCAGCAGCAGCCCGCCCGCCATCGGATAGATCTGGTGGTCGAGCCAGACCTGGGGCGTCTGCGAGATCATCCAGCTCAGGTCGCCGAACTCGGCGCGGAACTCGGGTCCGAGGAAGTCGTCGCCGAGGTTGCTGGCGAAAACGACCGGTGCGGTTCTCGCCTGCCCACTGTCCACTCTGGCCATCTCACGCAGCACCTCGACACCGGAATAGCCCGCGTGAGCCAGATCCTGGTGCAGCTGGGACTGCACGCCACGCACCCGCTCACTGAAGGACTCCTCGGATCCGGTATCGATCTCCAGCAGCACCAGGCTGGTGAAGTCGGCGATCATGTCCGGAATGGACGGATGGGTGTCCTGGCGGTCGAACAGCGGGACGTTGAGCAGGAACCGCGGTTGCTCGCTCCACGCGCCGAGCACCTCGGCGTAGGCGGTGGCGAGCACCGAAGCCAGCGTCACGTCATGCCGGATCGCGTGCCGGCGCAGGCGATCCAGATCCGCCGGGGACAACCGGAACTCCCGGCGGGTGAACCGGGGCCGCCGCACGGTGTCCGGGTCGACGGCCAGTGGCAGCCGCGGCCCGGACGGCAGCCCGGCGACGCGCCGCCGCCAGTACTCCTCGGCCTGTTCCCTGGTCGCCGCCGGAAGCGCCTGCTGCTCGGCGAGATACCGCGGCAGGCTGTAGTCGATGGGCGCCGGCGTGGCGCCCGGATCGGCGTGGTAGCGCGCCAGGTCCCGCAGGAACACCTGGAGGCTGAGCACGTCGGCGACGAGCAGATCGATGCTGACGTACAGCCGGCAGGCCGCGCCCGGCAGCAACGCCAGCTGGACGTCGAAGACCTGGCCGGACTCCACCGCCAGCCGCCGGTGGGACAACCGGTCACGAACCTGCTCCAGTCGCGCCGCCGTCCGCTGCGGACCGAGCTCACGCAGGTCGTGCACGGTCAGTCCCTGCCACCGGCTCTCCGGCAGGATCTGCTGGTAGCCACCCGGGAGAAACACCGCGCGCAGCATCCCGTGCCGCTCGGTCAACCGGCGTACCGCCGTTTCCAACCGGACGGGGTCGATCGAAGACGTGTCGAACTCCATGTAGGCGTGACAGCCGACGCCGCCCAGCGGCTGCTCGTCGCCACGGCCGATCCAGTACGCCTGTTGCACCCCGGTCAGCGAGAACGGTGCGCCCGGCTCGACGACCGGTTCCGTGGCCGGTGGGGCGACCTCCTCGGGCCGGCGCCCGGCGAGCAGCTCCCACCACCCGCCGATGGTGCGCCGCTCGATCAGCTCTCTGAAGGTGACCGGCACACCGCCGCGCTGCCAGCGCCCGACCAGGCGCATCAGCTTGACGGAGTCCATACCCAGTTCGATGAGCGGGTCGTCGTCGCCGACCACTTCCGGCTCGACGTTCAGCAGTTCCGCAACCGTCCGGCGGATCAGGTCCAGATCAAGGTTTCCGGCGGACACGTGTTCCCCTCGCGTAGGTCGGAGATGGAGCGGACGGCGATCACGGCACCGGCACGGCCGCCGAGACCGGCATGAAGTGCCGGGCGAACATCTCCATCGCGGCCCGCGCCTGGCCGACCGGCAGGTATCCGGGGTTGAACTGGAGACTCACCGTGACGTCGTCACCGAACCGTTCGGCGATGCGGTCGAGCTGCCCGCGCACGTCGTCCGGGGTGCCGGCGAGCACCTTGTCGTCGGCCAGGGAGCGGCCGAAGTCGTAGCCGGCGACCTTGTCCACGAACTTCTCGTAGCCGGGGTACTGCGCGCTGCGGGTGGTGGCCCAGGACCGGATCGCCTCCCCCATCTTGGCGACGTAGTTGCGTTCGTAGGTCTCGCCTGTGCGCAGTGCCTCGGCGCGGTCGGCCGACAGATAGCAGGTGTACTTGATCTGTATGCGCGTGGCGGCCGGGTCGTGCCCGGCCGCGGCACGGGCTTCGCGGTAGGCGGTGAGCATTTCCTGCAATCGCCCGGTGGTGGTCACCGAAGGGACGGCCTGCAGGAAGTGACCCGCCTTCCCCGCCGCGGCGCAGGTGTCCGGGCTGGTCGCGGAAGCGACGAAGATCGGCGGGTGCGGCCGCTGCACCGGACGCGGCAACAGGGTCACCGGCCCGAACCGGTGGAACGGGCCGTCCCAGACCACGTCCTGCTCGGACCACAGCCGCCGGCACGCCTCGATGCCCTCGGTGAACCGCGCGTGGCTTTCCGCCATCGGCACCCCGAAGAGCTCGAACTCGTCGGGCAGGAAGGCCCGGCCGAACCCGACGTCCAGCCTGCCGTGACAGAGGTTGTCCAGCATGGCCAGCTTGCCGGCGAGCTTCACCGGGTGGATGAACGCCGGGATCACCGCACCGGTGGCCAGCCTGATCCGGCTGGTGCTCCGCGCCGCCGCGGCGAGGAAGGTCACCGGGTCCGGGCTGTACCCACCGTAGGGCGAACCATGGTGTTCGACGATCTGCACGTGTTCGAAGCCGAGCCGTTCGGCGAGCCCGACCATGCCGAGGCTTTCGTCGAAGTAGTCACTCGCACTCTTCTCCGCGGGACTGAGCACGGGAAACAGGTTGACACCGAAATCCACGACAACACCCCATATTCGGTCTCCCACTACACGGGCGGCAGCACGCGGCCTGGAACACGAAAACAGTCACGATCGGTCGTGGTGCCGTTACCGTTCCTGCCTAACACAATTGATTCACGAACCGCAAGTTCGACCCTGTCGAAAAGTTCGCAACCAGTTCGCAACCAGTTAGCACAACAGTTTTGCCAACCACGACTTCGTGTGCGGACAAGAGCCGATCCGATACTCGACCACCGGCAACCACCTGCAAAAATGCCAGCCCACAGGCAAAACCTTGCCCCGAGCGGAGCAACCCGCGCGCGCAAACGGTGGTACCGGAACAGCCGAGCGGCATTCCATTATCTGAAATACCTTGCCGACTCCGGGCGAATGCCACTCACCGAAACCGTGCACGAAGGCAATGTCTTACCGATTCCCGGTCACCTCCGAGCAACTGTGAACGCCGGCCGGGCGATTTTGCGACGCCGCGCCACCGCGATGCAGAAAGTAGGGAAAGCACACCATGCTTGACGGATGTGTTCCATGCCCCGCCGAGGACGCCGCACGCTATCGCGCGGCCGGTTACTGGCGCGGGGAACTGCTCGGCGATCTGCTGCGCCGGCGCGCGGCCACCCTCGGCGGCAAGGAGGCGCTGATCGGCGAGACCACCCGGCTGACCTACGCCGAACTCGACCGGCGGGCGGACCGGCTGGCCGCCGGTCTCCGCGGGCTCGGTATCGCCCCGCGCGACCGGGTCGTCGTCCAGCTCCCGAACATCCCGGAGTTCGTGGTCGTCTGCTTCGCCCTGTTCCGCCTCGGCGCGCTGCCCGTCTTCGCCCTGCCCGCACACCGCGGCAACGAGATCAAGCATCTGTGCTCGCACTCCGACGCGGTCGCCTACTTCATCGCGGACACCCACAACGGCTTCGACTACCGTGCCCTGGCCAGGGACGTACGCGAGTCGGTGCACTCGCTCCGGCACGTCATCGTTGCCGGTGCCGCCGAGGAGTTCACCGCGCTTTCCGGACTCGACGCCGACCCGGTCACCCTCCCCGGCCCCGACCCGGCGGACGTGGCGTTCTTCCTGCTGTCGGGCGGAACCACGGCGCTGCCCAAGCTGATCCCCCGCACCCACGACGACTATCTGTACCAGGCAAGGGTTTCGGCACAGGCCTGTGAGCTGGACACCGGCTCCCGTTACCTGACGGTGCTCCCGGTGGAGTTCAACTTCCCCTGGGGCTGCCCCGGCATCATCGGCACCTTCGTCGCCGGTGGCACCGTGATCATGGCGAGCAGCCCGAGCCCGGACGAGTGCTTCGCCCTGCTGGAGCGCGAACGGCCGACGTTCACCTCGATCGTGCCGTCCATCGCGCACCTGTGGCTGGAAGCCGTGGAGTGGACCGCACATGACCTGTCCAGCCTGGAGTTGCTGCAGATCGGCAGTGCCAAACTGCACACCTCGGTCGCGGCCCGGATCGAACCCGCCTTCGGCTGCCGGCTGCAGCAGGTGTTCGGCATGGCCGAGGGACTGCTGTGCATGACGCGCCGGGACGACTCCCCCGAGACGGTGCTCACCGTGCAGGGCAGCCCCCTTTCCCCCGCCGACGAACTGCGCGTGGTCGACTCCGCGGACCGGGAGGTGCCGACCGGCGAGGTCGGCGAGCTGCTGACCAAGGGGCCGTACACCCTGCGCGGGTACTACCGCGCGCCGGAACACAACGCCATCGCGTTCACCGAAGACGGCTTCTACCGCACCGGCGACCTGGTTCGCCGCACCGAGGACGGCAACATCGTGGTCGAGGGCCGGAGCAAGGACGTCATCATCCGGGGCGGCGACAAGGTGTCCGCGCCGGAGGTCGAGGCCCACCTGATGGCGCACCCCGGCATCCGCCAGGCCTCGGTGGTCGCCACCCCCGACGAGGTGCTCGGCGAGCGAACCCATGCCTACCTGATCGCGGCGAACACCGCACCGACCCTGGCCGAGATCACCAGGTTCCTGCTCGCCAGGGGGCTCGCGGAGTTCAAGCTGCCGGACCGGATCGAGGTCGTGGACTCGTTCCCGCTCACCGGTCTCGGCAAGATCGACAAGAAGGCGCTGGCGGCCAGGCTGACCGCCAAGGCCGGTAGCCACTGAGCCCGGTTTCCGCAGGAGTTTCGTCCGGCCGGCACCTTCCGGCCCCGTCCCGAGGAGTTCGTTGTGCGGCAACGGTCACCCAGCCGGCCCCGAGCGGGGTCCGGACCGGCTCGAGCGTCCACGGCGAGACGCGCGAAGCCGAACCGCACCAGGAAGTCCCGCTGTGCCGCCTGGCGTTTCCCGTGGTGACGCCACAGTCCACAGTGGACTCCCGGTACCGGGTACCCTGGGCTCGCCGAGGCAGCGTGCTCGACCACACCGACCTGGCCGCGCTCACCGAGGTCGTCCAGTCCGGTGATCCACTGTCGCAGGGCGGCTGGCGGACCCGGTTCGAGGAGCGGTTCCGCGCGCACATCGGAAGCAGGCACGCGGTGTCGGTGACCAGCGGTACCGTCGCGCTGGAGCTCGCCATCCACCTGCTCGACCTGGAACCGGGCGACGAGGTCGTGGTGACCCCGCAGACCTACCAGGGCACCATTCAGCCGCTGCTGGACTACGACGTCGACGTCCGGTTCTGCGATATCGACCCGGTTTCGCTGAACCTCGACCCGGACGCGCTGCGTCCGCTCCTTTCCCGCCGCACCAAGGCAATCCTGCTGGTGCACTTCGGCGGGTACCCGGCGCGGATGGACGAGATCATGGCGCTGGCGCGGCCGCGGGGCATCACCGTGGTCGAGGACTGCGCGCACGCGCTCGGCGCCGCCTACCACGCCCGGCGTCCGGGCGCACTCGGCGACCTCGGCTGTTTCAGCTTCCACAGCTCCAAGAACATCACCACTCTCGGCGAAGGCGGCATGATCACCTGTCACCGGGAGGACTGGGCGGAACGGCTCGAACGGCTACGCTCCAACGAGATCGACGGCACGTTCAGCTCCGCCCCCTGGCCTGCCGACCCCCCGGTCGCGTTGCCGTGGATGAAGTACTCCGCCGACGTCTACCGGCATTCCTGCACCGGTATCCGCCGGGCGGGCACCAACGCGACCCTGTCCGAGGCGGCGGCCGCGGTGGGCCTCGCCCAGCTGGACAAGCTCGACGCGCTGGTCGAGCGGCGCCGGGCCATCGCGGCCCGGATCGACGACGTGCTCGGCGGGTACCCGTTCGTCCGGGTGCCCACCACCCCCGGTGGTGTCCGGCACGCCTGTCACCTCTACACGTTCTTCGTCGCGGAGAGGGAGATCCGGGACGAACTGATCCGGGTACTCGACCGGCGCGGAGTGGAGATCCAGCTCCGGTACTTCCCGCTGCACCTCACTCCGGAGTGGCGGCACCGAGGGCACGGCGACGGCGAGTGCCCGGTCGCCGAGCGTCTCTGGTTCGAGCAGCACGTGAACCTGCCGTGCCACCCGGAGCTCACCGACGACCAGGTGCGCTACCTGCTGGACGTGCTGGACGACAGCCTGCGGGAGCTCGCCGGTTCCGTGCCACGTCCGTCCCGCCGGCCAAGGAGGATCCCATGCCGCTGATCACCGTCAAGCTGCTGGAAGGCAGGCTGACCGAGGACACCGAGCGGACACTGATCGAGCGGCTCACCGAAGCGGTGGGCGCCGCGCTCGGCCCGGACGCCCGTGAGCAGACCTGGGTGGTACTGGAAGGAATCCCGGCGTCGCACTGGGGAATCGCCGGCAGGCAGGCCGGGTAGTGCCCCGAGCCGGCAACGGAAGGACGGCGCGGATGACCCGGCAGGATGCCGACGTGCTGGTGATCGGGCTCGGCGCATGGGGTTCGGCCGCGCTGTGGCGGCTGCGTCAGCGTGGCGTCGACGTGATCGGCGTCGAACGGCACGGGATCGGCCACGCGTTCGGCTCGTCCCACGGCGGCAGCCGGATGTTTCGCATCACCTGCCTGGAACACCCCGGCCTGGTGCCGCTGGCCAGACGCTCGCTCGCGTTGTGGCGGGAACTGGAAACCAGTGCGGGCAGCCATCTTTTCCATCCGGTCGGCGGCCTGCTGATCGGCCCGGAGGACGGGAAGACGGTCGGTGGGACCCTGCGCGCCGCGGCCGAGCACGGTGTCGACGTCGAACGGCTCGCCGCCGCCGACCTGCGGGCACGGTACCCGCAGCACACCGGCCTGCACCCGGACCACATCGGAGTGTGGGAACCCTCGGCAGGCATCCTCCGCCCGGAGGCCGCGGTCCGCGCCGCCGTCCGGCTGGCCGAGGCCGGTGGCGCGCGCATCCATCCGCACACCACGGTCACCGGCATCGAGCTGATCCCCGGTGGCGTCCTGGTGCACACACCGGCCAGGACGTTCCGGACCGGTCAGGTGGTGGTCACGGCAGGCGCGTGGCTGCCCACCCTGGTTCCCGGTCTGCCACTGGACGCCATCCGGATGCCGATCAACTGGTTCGCCCCGGACGGCGACCGGGAGCCGTTCGCGCTGCACCGGTTCCCGGTGTTCATGCGGCAGCTCGACGACGGCCGCGTCCTCTGGGGCAACGGCAGGGAAGGCGAACACGAGGTCAAGCTCGGGCTGGAGGACGGCGGGGACGATCCGCGCCCCTTCGACCTGGACGGCGAGGATCGCTCGGTGTCCGCCTCGGACTGGCAGGCGCTCACTCCCCTGCTGCCCGAAGTGCTGCCAGGGCTGGACCCCGTACCGGCGAAGGTCGCGGTGTGCATGTTCAGCCGGACGCCGGACGGGCAGTTCGTGCTCGGACGGCCACGCCGCGACCCTCGCCTGGTGATCGCGGGCGGTTGCAACGCGCACGGGGCGAAGCACGCCACGGGCATCGGTGACGTGCTCGCCGATCTGGTGCTCGGCCGGGATCCGGTGTGCGCGCTGGGGTTCACCGACCCGAACCGGTTCGGCTGAACCACGCACCGTCGTGCTCACGCCGTGGTGGCGGCCCGGCCGCGCCGCCGTGACAGCACCTGGAGGAACCGTTTCCCGCCAAGGTCACGAACGGCGAGTGACGGCCCAGGCCGCCTCGATCATCGGGAAGATCTCGTCGACCGTGGCATCCGGGTCGGCCGCCTCGCGAGCCACCGAGTAGGCGTCGATCACGAACCTCGCGATCGTGCGGCAGGCGGTGGTGCTCTGGGGCAGACCGGGATCGGCGGCGATGGCCGCGGCCAGTGACTCCGCATGACGCAACCGCATCGACTCCTCGTACTGCCGCAAGGCAGGCGAGCCCTCGATCATGCGCCAGAGCGGCGCCGCGCCGTCGCCCGTGCAATGCCGCACCATCGCCAGGATCTCCTGGCGCAGCACGGGAATGAGCGGCTCGTCCGGCGCCCGGTCGGAGACCGCCTGGGTGAGGCGGTGCTCGAAGTCCTGGTCCTGCTCGAAAACCAGAGCCTCCTTCGAGGCGAAGTGGGAGAAGACGGTGGTGACGGCCACGTCGGCCTCGGCGGCCACGTCGCGGATACCCACCGCGTCGTATCCGCGTTCCAGAAACAGCCGGAGGGCGGTCTCGGCGATCTTCTGACGAGTCGCGGCCTTCTTGCGCTCGCGGCGTCCGGTCGGTGCGGTCACCCGCTGATGCTATCAGACACAAAACCCTAACCGTTGCTATGAGCTAACCGTTAGTGCTACGTTCGGTCCCGTCAGGCCCCGCGGACCCGGCCCGTGACGACGGCCGACGCACTCCCGCCCGGCAGGCACGACTCGACGGCAGAGTTTCCCTTGTTTCCCTTGTTTCCCTTGTTTCCCTTGGAGGAGCGAACATGTACCAACCCCGCATCGACGCCGGCATCGAGATGACGACCCGGGACGGCGTCACGCTCACCGGCGACCTGTACCGCCCGGACGAGGACGGCCGCTGGCCGGTGCTGCTGCACCGAACCCCCTACGACCGCGCGGGTGTCTTCCGGGTCTCGTCGCTGGTGGCCGACCCGGTGTGGCTGGCCCGGCAGGGCTTCGCGGTGCTCGTGCAGGACACCCGCGGCCGGTTCGGGTCCGGCGGCGAGTTCGGCTTCATCACCCAGGAGTACAACGACTCCTCCGACGCGGTCGACTGGGCCGCGGCACAGCCCTGGAGCGACGGCAACGTCGGGATCTACGGCTCGTCCTACCTCGGCATGACCGTGCTGCAGGCCGTCGCCGCCCGCAATCCACGCCTCAAGGCGGCGGTCGCGCTGATCGGCACCGCCGACATGGCCCACACCGCCCGCCCCGGCGGGCCGTTCGAACTGAGCTTCCTGACCCTGTACGGACTCGGCATGGCCCTGGAGGGCCTCGACCACACCTCGCTGAGCGCGGCCGAACAGGAGCGCGCGCTCAAGCAGCTGAGCGAGGCCTTCGCCGACCGCCGCGCCACCGTGGGCCGGCTGCCCCTGACCGGCATCGCCCCGCTCGACGATCCCCGGATCGCTCCCTTTTGGACGGACTGGCTGCGGTCACCGCACGACCCGTTCTGGGACCGGCCCACCCTGCTCACCGAGCCCGAGCGGATCACCATCCCGTTCCTGCAGGTCACCGGGTACCGGGACTTCACCAGCCCCACCCAGTTCCGGCTGGCCACCCGGCTGGCGGGCAACGAGCGGGCGAGCATGATCGCCGGGCCGTGGACCCACATGAGCACCTACAGCGCGTTCGGCGACGTCGGTGCGCGGGTACTGCCCAACGCCGCGGCCGGCGTGCCGACCTGGAGCCCGGTGCTCGCCGCGTTCTTCGACCGCCACCTGCGCGGCGGAGACGGCTCGGCCTACCCCGCGGCCGCGCCATACCTGTCCGGCCCCGGACCGGTCGCCTACTTCGTCGGCGGGTCGGACACCTGGGCACACGCCCCCGCGTGGCCACCCGCGGCGACCGTCGAGCAGTGGGCACTCTCCTCCGGCGGCGACGCGCGGACGGCGGACGGCGACGGCTTGCTGACGCACACGGAAGAACACATCACGACCGCGGGCTCCGACACGTTCACCGCCGACCCGCACGACCCCTTCCCCACCCACGGCGGCGTGATCATGTTCGAGGGTGAACCCGCCGCGGCGCCAGGAGGCATCCAGGATCAGCGCGCGGTCGACGGGCGCGGCGACCTGCTCGTCTACACAAGCGCTCCACTGGCCGAGGACGTGACGATCGCCGGACAGCCCGAGCTGGTCGCGTTCGTCACCAGCACCGCGCCGGACGCGGATCTGTGCGTCACCCTCGTGGACGTCGAACCCGGCGGCTTCGCCCTCAACGTCGCCGAAGGCGCGCAGCGCGCCCGCTACCGCAACGGCGGCGACACCGACTGGCTCGACCCCGAAGAGCCCAGCCGCGTCACGGTCACCCTGCACGACGTCGCGCACCGGTTCCGCCGCGGCCACCGCATCCGGGTGCAGATCGCCGGGTTCAGCTTCCCCCGCTACAGCCGCAATCTGCACACCCGCGCCGTTCCGGAGTTCGGCACCCTCGACGAGGCGGTCACCGCACAGCACACCGTGCACCACGGCGGACCGGCGCCCTCTTCGCTGCACCTGCCGGTACTCGGCGCATGAGCACCCACCACCACCACTACCGCGAGGAGCCCCGTTGCCCGAGATCGTCGTCATCGCCCGTCTCCAGGCCAAGCCGGGGCGCGGCCCCGAGATGCTCGCGCTGTTCTCCGAACTGGTCCCCGAAGTACTGCGCGGCGAACCCGACACGCTGCGCTACGCCTTCTACGTCGAGCCGGACTCCGACCCGCTGCGGGTGACCGTGGTCGAAAAGTACCCCTCGCGTGCCGCCCTCGACACCCACAACACCGGTGTGCTGACCCGATACCTGCCCCGGCTGCTCGACCTCGTCGACGGTGCCCCCGAAACGATCGAGCTGCATCCGGCCGCGCTGGAGGTCTCCGTCACCGAGGCCGACGCCGCCCGGCTCAGCGTCTGAGCCGATCCCTCATGCGCTATCAGTTCCATGATAGATGCAGTTACAAAACACTAACCGTTAGTCTTAAGGTGGAACCATGAAAGCAATGCGCTTCGCCGAGTACGGCGGTCCGGACGTCCTGGAACTGACGGAGGTGGCCGAGCCCCACGCCGGCCCTGGCCAGATACGCGTCGCCGTGCGGGCGGTCGGCGTGAACCCGCACGATTGGCGGGTTCGCGAGGGCCAGTTCCAGCGGATCCGCCCGATCCCGCTGCCCGCCGGCGTCGGCCAGGACGCTTCGGGCGTGGTGGACGAGGTAGGCGACGGCGTCACCGGTATCGAGGTCGGCGACTCCGTGTTCGGCCGGGGCTCGAGCACCTACGCCGAGTTCGCCGTCCTCTCCTCCTGGGCACGCCTACCCGGCGGGTTGACCTTCGCCGAAGCGGCCGGATACCCGTCGGTGGTCGAGACCGCGCTTCGGATCATCCGCATGGTCGGCGTCCAGCCCGGACAGACGCTGCTGGTCAGCGGAGCGGCCGGCGGAGTCGGGTCGGCGGTGCTGCAGATCGCCCGCGACCGGGGAATCACGGTGATCGGCACCGCCGGGGCCGCGAACCAGGACTACGTACGCGGCCTCGGCGCCCTCGCCACCACCTACGGCCCGGGCTGGGTCGATCGGGTACGTCAGCTCGGCCAGGTCGACGCCGCTCTGGATCTCAACGGCAAAGGCGTCATCCGCGGGCTCCTCGACCTGACCGGGGACCCGGACAAGGTGATCACCATCGCCGACCTCGAGGCGCCGATGCTGGGTATCCGATTCGCCGGCGTCGGCGGCAACATGCCCGAAGCGCTCGCCGAAGCCGTCGACCTCATTTCACGCGGGAAGCTCCACATCCCGGTCGGCCAGTCGTACCCGCTCGCCGAGGCCGCGGCGGCGCACGCGGACAGCCAGGCGGGACACACGCGGGGGCGCCGGGTCCTGCTCGTCTGAGCCGATCCCGTACCCGCGGGCGGGACCCGCTCTCCGGGAGCGGCCTGTCCTGCTGAAAGCAGCCACGCGGTGGCGCCGGCGAAAGGCCGCGCCACCGCTTGGCCGTGGGACGGGCCCAGACGATCGGGAGTTTCCGGTTCTTCTTCACCGGCCAGCACCCGGCGCGCTCCTCGCGGCGCTCCATTGTGGACGGATGGTCACTGGTGGCCGAGTTCGCGGAGGGTGAGTGCGGCGGCGATGGTGCGGGCGTCGCCGAGCCGTGCCGGGCCCAGCCCGGCGAGGGTGGCGGCGCGGCAAGTGCGTAGGTACGGAATCCGACGTAAACACCGGTTCGGGGAGCGATCTACGTAATTGTCCGGATGTTCCGTCCTCTTCGGACACGTGATCATAGTGTCCGACAGCGTCCCGAAACCTGTCGGCGTCCCTGCCCGCGACCGCGGGGACGCCCGCTCGACCGCCACGCGCGGCCCCGCCGCGCCATGGAGCACAACGAGGTGCGACATGAACGACCAGGAACTCGACGCGCTGCGCTACGTGGCGGCCGACGAGGTGCTCTTCCACCGCGGCACGTGGGGCGGCCCGGCAGGCTACCGCTGGCGCGGCCCGGACGGGGCAGAAGCCGGCGTGGTGCCCCAGTGGACGGCCGAGGTGCTCGACGGGCTGAGGGGCCGCGGCCTGATCGCCACCCAGCCCGGCCTCGGCGCCCTGGACGTCGGCATCACCGTCACCGCGGCGGGCACGGACGCGCTGTCGCCGGCAAAGCGGCCGTGATCCGCGCACTCCGTCGAGGCCCACCGGAGATCAGGACGTCTGCGAGACCATCTACGGCGAACGTCCACAACGGACATCGGCCGCACTCGGCCGGGCGACGGCCCCGGGCTGCCGGGTCCCGGCCGCCTGCCGGCTTCGGCGAAGATGACGGGGGTGGTTCGCGGCAGTTTCTCGCGATTGACTGGCACGCGGGAACGTAGTCCAACTCCGGAAGGATGGCCCGATGTCTGGTGTGCGAGGTTTGACCCGTCCGCTGGTGGTGTCCGCGATGATCGGCGCATTGCTGCTCGGTGGTGTTTCGGAGGCCTCGGCCACCGTGCCCACGCCCGTGCCGGCTCCGACGCTCCGGGCGTGGGGGCCGCTGGGTGCGTTGACGGATCTGGCGGTGCGGCGAATCCTGCTCGGCGACAAGGTCGCGGCGGCGAAGTTCGGTACGGATCAGCCGATCGACGACCCGGTGCGGGAGCAAAAGGTCCTCGACTCGGTCCGGCAGTTGTCGCTCGCCGCCGGGATCGATCCGGCGGCGAGTGTCCGGTTCTTCCAGGACCAGATCGAGGCGAACAAGATCGTGCAGCGCGGCCTCTACGCGCTGTGGACCGCACATCCGGAACTTCGCCCCACCCACCGGCCGGATCTGGCCACCGAGGTCCGGCCCCAGCTGGACCGGATCACGACGGGGATCATCGAGCAGCTGGCGGCGACGGCTTCCGTCCGGCAGCCCACACTCACTTGCGAAATCGACGCTTCGGTCGCGAAGATCTCCGCCGAGATCCAGCAGCGCCTCGACGCTCTCCACCGGCAGGCATTGACCGTCGCGCTCCGGAACACCTGCTCGGGTCCGGCGACAACCACCTCCGGCGCGGACAGCTACTCATGACTTACCGGCGGACCGGCCGGATCGTGTGACCACGTTCGTGATTTCCGATCAAGTATTTTCACTATCGGCGGCGCGGTCCATAGTGAAGGACATGGCAGCAGCGGTGACCCCCGAGGACTTCCGGCCGATTCTGGAGCTGGTGCGCGACTTCGTCCGTGCGAAGGTGCTCCCGCGTGAGCAGGAGATCATGGACCGCGACGCGATCCCCGGCGATCTGCGCGAGCAAGTGGCGGAGATGGGCCTGTTCGGCTACGCCATCCCCCAGGAATGGGGCGGGCTCGGCCTCGACTTGACGCAGGACGTCGAACTGGCGATGGAGCTCGGCTACACGTCGCTCGCCCTGCGCTCGATGTTCGGCACCAACAACGGCATCGCCGGTCAGGTGCTGGTGAACTTCGGCACCGCCGAGCAGAAGGCACAGTGGCTGGAGCGCATCGCCTCGGGTGAGGTGGTGGCGTCCTTCGCGCTCACCGAGCCGGGAGCGGGATCGAACCCGGCCGGACTGCGCACCAAGGCCGTCCGGGACGGTGACGACTGGGTGATCGACGGCGAAAAGTGCTTCATCACCAACGCTCCCATCGCGGGTCTGTTCGTCGTGTTCGCCCGGACCCGGCCCGCCGGCGAGTCCGGTACCGGCATCGCGGTCTTCCTGGTCCCGGCGGACGCGCCCGGCCTCGAAGTCGGCGTCAAGGACAGGAAAATGGGCCAGGAAGGTGCCTGGACCGCCACCGTCTCGTTCGCCGGGGTCCGGGTGCCGGGGTCGAGCCTGGTCGGCGGTGACGAGGACGCCGGATACCGCGCCGCGATGACGTCGCTGGCCCGCGGCCGCGTCCACATCGCCGCCCTCGCGGTCGGCACCGCGCAGCGCGCGCTCGACGAATCCGTCGCCTACGCCGCGACAGCCACCCAGGGCGGCACGCCGATCGGCGAGTTCCAGCTGGTGCAGGCGATGCTGGCCGACCAGCAGACCGGCGTGCTGGCGGGACGCGCCCTGGTGCGGGAGACGGCGGCGCGCTACGTGTCCGGAGAGGACCGGCGGCTCGGGCCGTCGGCGGCGAAACTGTTCTGCACCGAAATGGCCGGGAACGTGGCCGACCTCGCGGTGCAGATCCACGGCGGCAGCGGCTACATGCGCGAGGTCCCGGTCGAGCGGATCTACCGCGACGTGCGCCTGCTGCGGCTCTACGAAGGCACCAGCGAAATCCAGCGGTTGATCATCGGCGGCGGCCTGATCCGCAGGGCCCGGCGATGACGACCCGGCCGACGTCGACGCGCTCGCCCGGTGCAAGGTGCGCTGGTGCTCGCCTCCCGCGGCAACGAGAAGGGATGCGAGCATGACGCTCACCGACGACGAGAAGCAGATGGTGGCCCTGGTTGCCGAATTCGTCGACGAACGGGTTCGCCCGCGTGTCCGCGAATTCGAAGCCGACGACATCTACCCCGCCGAATTCATCGACGAGATGAAGAAACTCGGCTTCTTCGGACTCCTCGCACCGGCCGAGTACGGCGGTGTCGATGTCAGCACCGCGTGTTTCGCCCGGGTCACCGAGGAACTTGCGCGCGGGTGGATGAGCCTGGCCGGGGCGATCGGCGGCCACTCCGTGATCACCTACCTGATCAAGACCTTCGGGACGCCGGAGCAGCGCGCGAAGTATCTGCCGAAGATGGCCGAAGGCACCATCCGCGCGACCATGGCCCTCACCGAATCCGGCGGCGGCAGCGACCTGCAGGCCATGCGCACTCACGCCACCCCCGACGGCGAAGGCTGGTCCGTCACCGGCTCGAAGACATGGATCTCCAACGCCGCGCACTCCGGGCTGATCGGCCTGCTGTGCCTCACCGACCGCGACGTGAAACCCGCCCACCGCGGCATGAGCGTCCTGCTCGTCGAACCCGGTGACGGCCTGACCATCTCGAAAAAACTCCCGAAGCTCGGCTATCGCGGGGTCGAGGCGTGCGAACTGGTCTTCGACGGCGTGTCCGTACCCGGTGACGCCGTGCTCGGCGGCAGCCCGAACGAGGGCTGGGGACACATGATGCGAGGGCTGGAGGTCGGCCGTATCCAGGTCGCCTCCCGCGCGCTGGGCGTCGGGCAAGCCGCGCTGGACGACGCCGTGAAGTACGCGCAGGAACGGGAATCCTTCGGCAAGCCGATCTGGAAACACCAGTCCGTCGGCAATCTCCTGGCCGACATGGCCACGAAAATGCGCGCCGCACGGCTGCTCACGCTCGACGCCGCCGAACGCCTCGACGCGGGCGAACGCGCCGACATGGAAGCCGGGATGGCCAAGCTGTTCGCGTCCGAGTCGGCGATGCAGGTCGCCCTCGACGCCGTCCGCGTCCACGGCGGCTACGGCTACTCCAAGGAATACGACGTCGAACGCTACTTCCGCGACGCCCCGCTGATGATCGTCGGTGAAGGCACCAACGAAATCCAGCGCAACGTCATCGCCGCCCAGCTCATCGCCCGCAACCGGATCTGAGGACTCGGCCCGGCGCGTGCTCCGCCGTCGCCCCTGCCCGCGCCTTCGTGTGTCCACTGTGTACTACTCGGTGGCGGATCATGTCCCAGGTCGCATAGGGCGCGGAAGGGTGGCGCTGGTGGAAGATCTCGCCGGGCAGCGTCATCGCGGGTGCCTTGCGGGGGTTGGAGTCTCGTGGCCGGCACCGGAGAACACGGCACATCCGAGGATTACCTGCGCTTCGAACTACGACAGGCCCTGGAGACCGTCCGCCATCAGACCACACTGCTGGTCCGGCTGACCGGCTTTCTCATCGCGCTGGACTCGGCCCTGGTCGCCTATGGCTTCGCACAGGGAAAAGCGATCATGCTCCTCATCGCGGCAACCGTGCCCGCGGCCATGATGTTCGCGGGCCGGCTGATCATCGGGCACGTCTACCCGATCGCCATGGTCGCCCTGCGGGCCGAGACCGCGCTGCACGACCGCGAGGACGGCCTCGTCACCACCTGTCTGAAACTCCGGCTGCCGGAGATGTACCACCAGGTCGCCTTGTTCGTCGTGGCAGTCACCGCGTTCGGGATGGGGCTGTTCTAGCCGGTGAAACGGCGGCCTTCCGCAGGACTTCGTCGATGGCGCGGCGCGGGCTCTGGCCGACGTCGCCCAACGGGTGTCCTACGCGCATCAGCGCCTGCGGGAAACCGGTGAGTCCCAGGTCTTCACACAGCGCCGAACGCACCTCGGGCAGATGCAACGGCTGAGTCAGGACCGACGCGACGAGCCCGCCGTCGACAGCCGCGAGCCAGGAGTTCTCCAGGGCGACACCGGCGTGCAGATGATCGACAGGCGCGTCGTCGACGGTCATGAACACCAGCAACGTCTCGTCGGCCAGCCTCCGCCGCAGCACCGCACGGTCCGGCAATGCGGTAGCCGACCGCACCAGCCCCGCCCACGGCAACGTCGACGGCGGCAGGCAGCTACCCGCGATACCCACACCATGCCGGTGGGAATATTCGTCGTGGATCGTCCACAATGCCAGCTCACGCTGATAGCCGTAATCGTGCTGGTAAGCCTCCGCGGCGAACTCGAGCAAGTCCGCCAGCTCCGACAGCTCGCGCTCACCGGTCACCGGCCGCGCCTGCACCCGGCCCACTTCCCCCGCGTTCACGATCTCCGCGAGCGCGTATGCCGACACCGGATGAGCCGAGAAACGCTGTCGATGGCTACGACGCCGCGCGATCGCGGAAAACCGGTGCAGCTCCCCCGCGTCCGGCGGCCGGGCACCATCCGGGCGCAGGACGGCCACGAGTTCCGGCTGCCGGGGATCCGGGAACGTCTCCGTGCGCAGCCGGCGGCCCAGCACCCGCACCGCGAGCTCCAGGTTCGCCAGCGCCGCCCCGCACGAGACGAGCCGATCACGGCCCCGCGGATCATGCTCGGGCAACGCGAGATCACGGCGTTCACGCAGGAACAGCTCGTCGTCACCGACCTCCAGCGTCCACGGCTGGATGTTGTGCACCGACGGAGCACGCACCACCGCCCTCGCCAGCACTTCGATGTCCCCGAGTGTCCATTCTCCGTGCGGTGACCTCGTCATCGCCATCCTCCATCGCGTCCTCTTCTTCCGGCGGGCACCACGACGTCGTGGACCGGACGGCGGCCCGTCCACGACGCGGCCGAGTAGCCGTAGCCCAGACGCAGCACGGTGTGCGGACGGCCGAACGGACGGAACAGCTCGGTGATCCCGTCTCGTGTCGAAGCCACTTCGAACGGCTGGGACAGGAACGACGTCGCCACGCGCACCGAGGTCGCGGTCAACAGAACCCGCTGCATCGCCAGGCCCGCACGGACCTCCGCCGCGGGACCCGAGTCCGGGGTGAGCACCACCGCGAG
>NZ_JBHYJW010000009.1:0-40119 GCF_042741125.1 Amycolatopsis sp. NPDC058986
GCCCCTCCCCGCCCCCCGCGGTGGTCATCGGGTTGTTTCGCCCCCGCCGCACGTAGGCGCGGCGGCGCGCCCTGTGGGGGCGCCGTGGCGGGCACTCGGGGTGACCACGGGCGGAGAGGGTGTCGGGGCGGTCTGGTAGAGATCACGGGGTGAGCTCCGAATCCGCCCCGCTGTGGGACCTCCCGGAGCCTTCGCGACCCGTGCCGGCGCCGAAGGCGAAACCGGCGCGCGCGAAAACGGCCGCGGCGGCCAAGCGTGGCGCGCCGCGCAAGGGCCAGCAGCAGCCCGCGTCCGAACTCCCGGTCGCCCGCGTCGTCGTCGACATCCCGCTCGCGCACCTCGACCGCACCTTCGACTACCAGGTCCCGGAGAAGCTGCACGAGGCCGCCGTCCCCGGCTGCCGGGTCCGCGTGCGTTTCGCCGGGCAGCTCGTCGACGGCTACCTCCTCGAACGTTCCGACACCACCGAGTACGAGCGCAAGCTCGCCTTCCTGGAGCGGGTGACCTCCAGCGAGCCGGTGCTGCCCCCGGCGCTGCACGCGGTGTGCCGGTCGGTGGCCGACCGCTACGGCGGCACGCTCAGCGACGTCCTGCGGCTCGCGCTCCCGCCCCGGCACGCCAAGGCCGAGGCGGAACCCCCACGCGAACCCGCGCCGAGGCCGGAGCCGCCGGAGCGCGAGGCGTGGGCGAAATACCAAGCGGGGCATGCCTTTCTGGACGCGCTGGCCGAGAGCCGCCCCGCCAACGCCGTCTGGCAGGCGCTGCCAGGGGAGGACTGGCCGCGCCGGCTCGCCGAGGCCGCCGCGACCGTGGCCGCACAGGGCAGGGGCGCCGTGCTCGTGGTCCCGGATCATCGCGACCTGACCCGCGTGCACGAGGCATGCGCCGAACTCGTCGGGGCCGATGCGGTCGTCGCGCTCATCGCCGGACTGGGCCCGGCCGAGCGCTACCGCCGCTGGCTCGCGGTGCTGCGAGGTGCGGTGCGGGTCGTGGTCGGCACCCGCGCGGCGATGTTCGCCCCGGTCGCCGACCCCGGCCTGTTCGTGGTCTGGGACGACGGCGACGACCTGCATCTCGACCCGCACGCGCCGTACCCGCACGTGCGGGATGTGCTGATGGACCGCGCGCACGCCACCCGCTCGTCCCTGCTCGTCGGCGGGTTCGCCCGCACCGCGGAGGCGCAGTTCCTCGTCGAGTCGGGCTGGGCCCAGCCGGTGCTCGCGGCGCGTCCGGAGTTGCGGGCCGCCGCGCCGCGGGTGACGCCGGTCGGCGAGGACTTCGACGTCGCGCGGGACGAGGCCGCGCGGGCCGCCCGGCTCCCGGCGGTGGCCTTCGAGGCCGCGCGTCAGGCGCTGGGCGGGGGAGTGCCGGTGCTCGTGCAGGTCCCGCGGCGCGGGTACGTCCCGGGGCTCGCATGTGGACAGTGCCGGACGTCCGCGCGGTGCCGCCGGTGCGCGGGCCCGCTTACGCTGCCGGGCGGTTCGGTCGACGGCGCGCCCAAACCGCCCGCGTGCCGATGGTGCGGTGTCCCGGAAACGGCGTTCCGCTGTCCGGCCTGCGGGTCGGTGCGGCTGCGGGCGGTGATCGTCGGCGCGAAGCGGACCGCCGAGGAGCTGGGCCGGGCGTTCCCCGGGGTCCCGGTGCGGACGTCCGGGGCGACGGAGGTCCTCGCGAGCGTGCCGGGGAAGCCCGCGCTGGTGGTGTGCACGCCGGGCGCGGAACCCGTGGCCGAAGGCGGATACGGCGCGGCGTTGCTGCTCGACGGCTGGGCCCTGCTCGGCAGGCAGGATCTGCGCGCGGGGGAGGAGACGCTGCGCCGGTGGATGGCGGCGGCCGCGCTCGTCCGGCCCGCCACCTCCGGTGGCCGGGTCGTCGTCGGGGCCGAGGCCGGGCTGACCGTGGTGCAGGCCTTGGTGCGCTGGGACCCGTCCTGGCACGCCGGTCTGGAACTGGCCGAGCGCCGCGAACTCGGCTTCCCGCCCGCGATGCGGATGGCCAGCGTCGAGGGCAGCCCGGACGCCGTCGAAGGACTGCTCGAAGACCTCCCGCTCCCCGAAACCGGCGAGCTGCTGGGCCCGGTCCCGATCGGCGAGTTCGACGACGAGGGCAACGCCGCGCGCGAGCGCGTCCTGATCCGCGTCACCCGCGCCGACGGCAAGGCCCTCGCCGCCGCCCTGCACGACGCCGCTGCCCGCCGCGACGCCCGCAAGGCCCCCGACCCCATCCGCATCCAGCTAGACCCCCTCGCCCTCATCTGACCGCGAGTCACCGAGTTACGTCTCCAATCACGCGAGTCGCGCCCCCAATCACGCGAGATCTCCGTTCCCGCACGCGAGTTCGCCGTTTCCACCCCGGGCGGCGCCGGGCGTCTCCTGTGATCAGGCGCGGAACTCGTGTGATCAGCGGCGTAACTCGCGTGATTGGGCGGAGATCTCGCGTGATCAGGGATGGATCAGCCTGCGGCGGTGGCGAGGGTGACGACCTGGTCGGCGATGGCGCGGCGGCGGGACTCGAAGTCCTGGTCGGTCAGGGCCGTCGGGGACGTGGGCTGGCCGAGGATGGGCGTGTGCAGGTGGCCGCCGGGGAGATCGGGCAGACCGAGACCGAGGCGGACGCGGTTGCTGCGGAACATGGACTCGTTCGACAGATACGTGCCGCCCCCGCCGGCGGCCGCGATTTCGCCGGGGCGCGGGGAATCGGTGCGGCACATCGGTGTCCCGGCGCCGGGATGAGAGCTGTCCGGCCAAACGCAGAACTGCTGGTTGAACTTCACCGGGTACGCCCCGGGCGGGGCGGCCTGCATACGCGCGTAGGGCAGCGTGGTCTCGATGAACTGGACGTCCGGCTGCGGCCAGCCCGCGGCGGGTGGCACCGGGCCGGTCGAGGCCGCGCGGTTGTTGTCCGGGGAACCGCCGCGCCAGTTACCGGCCCAGCGTTCGATGTCGAACTGGCCCGGCCGTCCCTGGCTCACGGTCATGATCACGTCGGGCCGTCGCGCGCGGTCCCGCAGCGCCGAGCCGAAAGCGCTTTCGACGATGCCCTTGTCGAAGTAGCTCCAGACGACCGGGAACGTCACGGTGTGCACGAGCGCGGGGCCTTCGGGCGTCTGCAGCATCTTTCCGTCCAGCTGCAGGGCGGACGCGCCCGCCGGGTTCGAGATCCGTACCCCGGCGCCGTCGAGCTGGAAGGGGTCGAAACCGCTCACCAGCACCCGCCGGGTCAGCTTCCCGAGCGGGAACCGGACGTCGTCGAGCCCGCGCGAACCCTGGTCGAACGCGGTGAGCAGCCGTTCCCGGACGTCGGCAGGCAGGCTGAACCGAGGTGTCCACTGCCGCAGCGCCGCGCTCATCCGCAGTCGCGCCCAGTACAACGGCCGGTCGTCGTAGCGGTCGAGGGTGCCCAGATCGGGACGGCGGCCCTGCGCACGATCGACGGCGGTGCGCCACAGCTGCCGCCCGGCTTCGGTCACGGTCCGTTCCGCGCGACGCGGTGTCGTGCTGCCGCACAGTTTCCTGGTGAAATCGCCGGTGAGCGCGTCGAACCCGGCGAGGCGGATCAGTTCGGGTCCGACGGCGGGGCCTCCGCTCGGCAGGGTCGCGGTCAGCCGCTGCTCTTCGACGGTGAGCGGAACGTTCTTGTCGAAGCAGTCCGTTCCGGTGCCGGCGGCCGCGAGACCGGGCAGTGCGAGCATCGGGGCGGCGACGAGTACGGGCAGCAGGGCACGCCAGGATCTGAGCACGAGTCCTCCAGTAATGACCATTTCCCGTGACAGTCCCAGTTCATGGCCGCGCACAGTAGCGACGTTGGTATTGCCGTTTCGGAGGCTTGTCCACGATGGGTCGACGGGGCAGACTCGCGCGCATGCCCGCGCATTGGACCCGGACGCCGCGACGCGTTTTCGCGCTCGCCGCCGTCACCGCACTGCTCACCACCACCGGTGCCGGAGTCGCTTCGGCGGCTCCCGAGGCACAGCCGACCCCGAAGTCCCCGGTCGCGGTGGGCTACGGCGGTGCCGTGTCCAGCATCGACGCGGACGCGACCGCGATCGGCACGAAGGTGCTGCGCGAGGGCGGCAACGCCGTCGACGCCGCGGTCGCCGTCGCCGCCGCGCTCGGGGTCACCGACCCGTTCTCGGCCGGGATCGGCGGCGGCGGGTTCTTCGTGTACTACGACGCGAAGACCGGCCGCGTGCACACCCTCGACGGCCGCGAGACGGCGCCATCGGCCGCGGACGCCAACCTGTTCGTCGAGAACGGCAAGCCGCTGCCGTTCGCCGACGCGGTCACCAGCGGGCTGAGCGTCGGCGTCCCTGGCACGCCCGCGACCTGGCAGCAGGCCCTGCGCAAATGGGGCACCCGCTCGTTCGCGCAGTCGGTCAGGCCCGCGGAACAGTTGGCGCGCAAGGGTTTCTATGTCGACAAGACGTTCCACGACCAGGTCGCGAACAACGCCACCCGGTTCGCCGCCTTCCCGTCGACCCGCTCGCTGTACCTGCCCGGCGGTGCCCCGCCGGTGGCCGGCACGACGTTCCGGAACCCCGACCTCGCCGACACCTACGCGCAGCTGGCGAAACAGGGCACCGACGCGCTCTACCACGGCCCGATCGGTGCCGACGTCGCCAAGACCGTCCAGCAGCCGCCCGTCGATCCGGCCTCGGCGCTGAACGTGCGTCCCGGCAAGCTCAGCACCGAGGATCTCGCCGCGTACCAGGCGATCGAGCGCGACCCGACGCACACGAAGTACGAGGGCCTCGACGTCTACGGCATGCCCGCGCCGTCCTCGGGCGGGTTGACCGTCGGCGAGGCGCTGAACATCCTGGAGAACTTCGATCTCAAGAAGGCGAGCAAGACCGACTATCTCCAGTACTTCCTGGAGTCGACGCGGTTCGCCTTCGCCGATCGCAACCGCTGGATCGGCGACCCCGCGACCACCGACGTCCCGGCGCGCGAGCTGCTGAGCCAGCGCTTCGCCGACTCGCGGGCCTGCTTGATCTCGAAGGACAAGGCGGCCACGAGCCCGGTCGCCCCGGCGGACCCGCGTCATCCGGCGAAGTGCGCGGCGGGCACGACCGGCGCGCCCACGCCGTACGAGGGCGAGAACACCACACACCTGACGGTCGCCGACCGGTGGGGCAACGTCGTCGCCTACACGCTGACCATCGAGCAGGAGGGCGGCAGCGGCATCGTCGTCCCGGGTCGCGGGTTCCTGCTCAACAACGAGCTGACCGACTTCTCGTTCACGCCGGTCACTCCGGGCGTTCCCGACCCGAACCTGCCCGGCGCGGGCAAGCGGCCGCGCTCCTCGATGGCGCCGACGATCGTGCTGCGGGACGGCAGGCCGTTCTTCGCGGCCGGCTCGCCGGGCGGCGCGTCGATCATCACCACGGTGCTGCAGGTGATCCTCGGCAGGCTCGATCGCGGGCTGTCGCTGGAGGACGCCATCGCCGCGCCGCGCGCGTCGCAGCGGAACTCGGCGCAGGCACAGGTCGAGCAGGAGTTCCTCGACCAGCCCGAGACCGCGGAACTGAAGGCGCGGGGGCAGGGCTTCTCCGGCGCGCCCGCGGAGATCGGCGCCTCGACCGGTGTCGAACGGCTGCGGGACGGACGCTGGATCGCCGCTGCCGAACCGGTCCGGCGCGGCAGCGGCGCGGCGCAGGTCGTGTTCCCGTGGCGGTGGCCCGGCGACCATTGAGCCGCGCTTGGGGCCACACAGCGCGCCGGGGGTGAGGGGGCCTTCTAGACTGTCCCCGATGGTCCAGATCGAATACCCGGTGGGGGTCTGATGCGCCTCGTCTTCGCCGGGACCCCCGAACCCGCCGTTCCGTCCCTGCGCGCGCTGCTCAAGTCGGAACGCCACGAAGTCGTCGCCGTGGTGACCCGGCCGGACGCCCACGCCGGACGCGGTCGCCGCGTCGTGCGCTCACCGATCGGCGCGCTCGCCGACGAGCACGGCATCGAGGTGCTGACGCCCGAGCGCGCCGGCGACCCCGCGTTCCTGGCGCGTCTGGCCGAACTGGCGCCGGACGCGTGCCCGGTGGTCGCCTACGGCGCGCTGCTGCCGCGGTCCGCGCTCGACATCCCGGCCCACGGCTGGGTCAACCTGCACTTCTCGCTGCTGCCCGCCTGGCGTGGCGCGGCGCCGGTGCAGGCCGCGATCCGCGCCGGTGACGAGATCACCGGCGCGTCCACGTTCCGGATCGTCAAGGAGCTGGACGCCGGGCCGGTCTACGGCGTGGTCACCGAGCCGATCGGCGCCGGGGACACCGCCGGTGCCCTGCTGGGCAGGCTCGCCGAGTCCGGCGCCCAGCTGCTGGTGTCCACTATGGACGGACTGGCGGACGGCACGGTACGCGCCGTCGAACAGCAGGGCGACGGCGTGAGCTACGCGCCGAAGGTCACCGTCGAGGACGCTCGCGTGTCGTTCGCCGACCCCGCTTCGGCGGTCGACCGGCAGGTGCGCGCGGTGACGCCGGAGCCGGGAGCGTGGGCGGAGTTCCGGGGTGAGCGGCTCAAGCTCGGCCCGGTCACCGTCGTCGACGAGCCGGGCCCGCCGCCGGGCGAGCTGGTGGTGCAGCGGCGCCGGGTGCTCGTCGGCACGGCGACGAAACCCCTGCGGCTCGGCGAGGTACAGGCGCCGGGCAAGAAACGGATGGCCGCCACCGACTGGGCGCGCGGGACACGGATCGAAGAAGGAGAGCGCCTGCGGTGAGCGAGCACAGGCAACGGCGGCCATCGCGGCCGCAGCGGGGCCGTCCGGCTCCGCGCAAGGAAGGCCCGCGCCGTCCGCCGGAGGTGGATCCGGCCCGGCAGGTCGCGTTCGACGTCCTGCGCGCGGTGCGGGAGCGGGACGCCTACGCCAACCTCGTGCTGCCGGATCTGTTGCGGGAGCGGCGGATCACCGGCCGCGACGCGGCACTGGCCACCGAGCTGACCTACGGGGCCTCGCGGGCACAGGGCCTGCTCGACGCCGTCCTCGAGGCCTGCGCCGATCGTCCACTGTCCAAAGCGGACCCGCTGGTGGTGGACGCGTTGCGGCTGGGCGCCTACCAGCTGCTGCGCACCCGCATCCCCGAGCACGCGGCCGTCGGGTCCACTGTGGACCTCGCGCGCGCCGAAGTGGGTTCCTACGTCTCGGGTTTCGTGAACGCCGTGCTGCGCAAGGTGTCCGAAAAGGACGAAGCGGCCTGGGTGGACGAGCTGGCTCCGGACGAGGCCGCCGATCCGATCGGCGCCTACGCGATGCGGACCGCGCATCCGCGCTGGGTCGCGCGCTCGTTCGCCGAAGCCTTGGGGGACAAGGGTGCCGAGCTGAAGGCGGCGCTGGAGGCCGACGACGCGCGGCCCGAGGTGCACCTGGTCGCGCGGCCGGGCGAGATCAGCGCGGACGAACTCGCCGCCGTCACCGGTGGCGACCCCGCGCCGTACTCGCCCTACGGCGTGCGGCTGCCCGCCGGCGCCGGTGACCCGGCCGACGCGGAGCCGGTGCGCGAGCGGCTGGCCGCGGTGCAGGACGAGGGCAGCCAGCTGTGTGCCGTGGCCGTCACGAAGGTGCCGCTGACCGGATCGGACGAGCGCTGGCTCGACCTGTGCGCCGGGCCCGGCGGGAAGGCGGCCCTGCTCGGCGCGCTGGCCGGGTTGAGCGGCGCGCGCGTCGACGCGGTCGAGAAGGCGCCGCACCGCGCGCGGCTGATCGAGAAGGCCACCGAGGGCCTGCCGGTCACGGTGCACGTCGCCGACGGCAGGGAAAGCGGGCTCGAACCGGGCTACGACCGGGTGCTCGTCGACGCCCCGTGCAGCGGGCTCGGCGCGCTGCGGCGGCGTCCCGAAGCACGCTGGCGGCGTCAACCGGGCGACGTCGCGGATCTGACGAAGCTGCAGGGCGAACTCCTCGTCGCGGCGCTGGATCTGGTGCGGCCCGGCGGGATCGTCACCTATGTCGTCTGCTCGCCGCACCTGGCCGAGACCGAAGGCGTCGTCGGCGAGATCGCGCGGCGCACCAAGAGCGAAGTGGTCGACGCGCGCGAGTTCTTCCCCGAGGTACCGCAGCTCGGCAACGGGCCGTACGTGCAGTTGTGGCCGCACCGGCACGGCACCGACGCGATGTTCTGCGCCGTGCTGCGCAAGCCGTGACGAACCTCGGGCTGATCGCGAGTTCGTGTGGCGGGCTGGACACCCGGCTCGCCACCGAACTCGCGAAACCCGCCGCCGAGCGGGGCTGGCGGCTCGCGATCACCCTGACGCCGACGGCCGCCCGATGGCTCGAGCACACCGGCGGCCTCGCGGATCTCGAGCCGTGCACCGACCTGCCGGTCCGCAGCGTCTCGCGGCTGCCCGGCGAGGCACGTCCGCATCCGGATCCCGAGGTGTTCCTCTTCGCGCCCGCCTCGGCGAATTCGGTGGCGAAACTGGCGCTGGGCATCGCGGACAACCAGGCGCTGACCGTGCTCGGCGACGTGCTGGGCGCGCCCGGCATCACGATCGTGGTCGCCTACCAGATCCAGGACACGCGCGTGCACCATCCGGCGTGGCGGCGTCATCTGGACGTCCTCGCCGAAGCGGGCGTCGTCCTGCACCGCCTGGATCCCCGGCGGCCGTGGACCGAGGTTCTGGACCTGCTCCCGGCCTCCTGAATCCGAAGATCCCGTTACCGGAAGTCACATTCACCTATTGACGAACACGAGTGTTCGTGAAAAAGTTCCGCGTCGTGGACATCGCGGGCAAGCGGGTACTGATCACGGGCGCGGCGAGTGGCATCGGCCGGGCGATCGCGCGGCGCGCGGCGGCCGAGGGCGCGCGGCTCTACCTCACCGACCTCGACGCGGGGCTGCTGGCGGAGACGGCTAGGGAGATCCGTGCGGACGGCGGAGTGGTCGCCTACGCCGGGGCAGCCGACGTCAGCGATCTGGCCGAAGTCCGCAGGATCGGGCACGAGATCCACACGGACTGCGGGAGTCTCGACGTGGTCATGAACGTCGCGGGCATTTCCGCGTGGGGCACGGTGGACCGGCTCGAACACCGGCACTGGCGCTCGATGGTCGACGTCAACCTGATGGGCCCGATCCACGTGATCGAGACGTTCCTGCCGCCGATGATCGCCGCCGGGCGCGGCGGGCACCTGGTCAACGTGTCCTCGGCAGCGGGGCTGATCGGGTTGCCGTGGCACGCGGCCTACAGCGCGAGCAAGTTCGGGCTGCGCGGGGTGTCGGAGGTGCTGCGGTTCGACCTGCGCGCGCACGGCATCGGGGTCAGCCTGGTTTGTCCCGGCGGGGTGCGCACTCCGCTGGCGGACACGCTGGAAGTCGCGGGCGTCGACACGACGGGCGTGGCGTTCGGGCGGCTGCGGGACAGCTTCCGCAGGCACGCGGTGACGCCCGAGCGGGTGGCCGCGGTGACGGTGCGGGCGGTGCGGCGCGGCCGGTACCTGGTGTACACCTCGCGCGACATCCAGCTGATCCACCTGATCCAGCGCGTGTGCCCGCCGGTGTACGTTCTCCTGATGCGGCTGGCCAATCTCGTCATGCGGCGGATGTTGCGGCAGGAGGCCGCGTCGTGACCGCGCCCCGGATCGTGCCCGGCGGGCCCGCCGAGGTCGGGAGGTTCGCCTGGGTTCTCGCCCGGCTCAGTGGGCGCGTCGCCGGGACGACGCCGCCGAACCTGTTCCTCACGATGGCCCGGCATCGCCGGCTGTTCCGCGGCTGGCTGCGTTTCGCCGCCCGGCTCATGCCCGGCGGCACGCTCCCTCGGCGGGAGACCGAACTGGTCATCCTGCGCGTCGCGCACGTCCGGGAGTGCCGCTACGAGTTCGAGCACCACGTCCGGCTCGGCAAGCGTGCCGGGGTCACCGCCGAAGACGTCCGGCGGATCGAGGCCGGACCCGGCGAGCCGGGCTGGTCACCCCGCGAGAGAGCGCTGCTGACCGCGGTGGACGTTCTGCTGGAACAGCGTGATCTGGACGAGGAGACCTGGTCGGCGCTGCGCGCGTATCTCGACGAGAAGTCCGTGATCGAATTCCTGCTCCTGACCGGACATTACGACATGCTGGCGACGTTTCTCACCACGTTGCGCGTCCGGCCGGACGGGGCGAGGCGATGACGGGACGGTTGCCGAGCGGGCGGCACCAGCTCACCAGGGACGAGGTCGCCGGCGCGCAGCGGGCCCGGATGCTGCGCGCCGCCGCGGAGGCGATGGCCGAGCGCGGGTACGCAGGCACCACGGTCGCCGACGTCATCAAGCGCGCCGGCGTCTCGCGGGAGACGTTCTACCAGCAGTTCACCAACAAGCAGGCGTGTTTCATCGCCACGCTCGAAGCGGCGATCGGGCACCTGGCCGCTTCCGGCGGGCCGCTCCCGGCCGGCACGCCACTGGAGCGTTTCGACGGCTTCATCGGGACGTATCTCGGCACGCTGGCGGCCGAGCCCGCGCTCGCCCGGCTGTTCCTCATCGAAACCTATGCCGCGGGCCCCGAAGCGATGCGCCGCAGGCTGGAGTTGCAGCAGCATTTCGTCGATCTCATCGCGCTGACCTTCGACGCCCGATCCGCCGAGGAACGGTTCGCGTGTCAGGCGCTCGTCGGGTCGATCGTCTCGTTGGTGACGGCTCGCTTCGTCGAGGACGACGTCGACGGACTCGGTGCGCTGCGGGAGCCCATCGTCGCGCTCGCCCGGAAGCTGCTCGAAGGTCCACAGTAGACGGTCAGTTGTCGACGTACTTGCCGAGGACGGCTCGGTAGCCGGCGGAGTCCGGCTCGGTGTGGATGCTGGTGGTGCCGCGCTTGGTGAGGGTCATGGACGGGCAGCTGGGTTTCTCGCTGCCCCGCATCTTCTCGGTGCCGATCTTCTTGCCGGTCTTGGCTTCGTACAGCGTGACGTCGTACATGCCCTGGTAGAGCTTGAGCGAGTCCGAGGTGAACGCGCAGTCCTTGAGGTAAGGGCCGTCGTCGGGCTTGTCGAGACAGGCGATGACCTGGACCTGGCGCGGGTTCAACCGGATGTCGTCCCACTGCGGGGGCACTTCGGTACCCATCGACGCGATGTTGGCGTAACCGGCGTCGTCGGTGACGAACACGCCGATGGGGTGCGGGCCGGTGCCGGTGTAGGCGTCGTTCTGCGGGAAGTACTTGCTGGAACAGCCCGTCTTGAGCTCCGAGACCCGGGCCGGGGTGTCGGCGGCCTTCGGGGCGAACAGGACCCAGTAGCCGCCGTAGCCGATCGCGGCCACCACGGCCACGGCGATCAGCCGCACCGCCAGCGTCCGGCCCTTGCTTCCCGGCGCCTGCCGGGTCCCCTGCTTCCCGCGCACCGCGGCGAAGACGAGGAACGCGACGGGGGAGGCCGCCACCAAGGCGAACAGGACGCCGATCGGCACATTGCCGTTCTGGAACGCGATCACGGAGAACAATACGGCGAGCCCGACCAGGAGCACGAACAACTGAGCCATGCCCCGAAGCTAAGCCCGCGGTGATGACATCCCGATGACACGGACGTCCTGAGGACACAGTGGACTCGGCTTCCGCCGGTGTCCGGCGCCAGCCACAGTACCTCGCCGGGGAAGAACAGGTGGTTGCCGGCGGGATGGACGCGGATGGTGATCTCCTGCCGGTCGGCGAGAACCGCTCGCCACCGGGCGAGATCATCTTCCACGGTCACCTGGTAGTCACGGCCGCCCTCGAGGATCAACATCGGCTTGCCGAGCGCCGCGGCGGTCCGGCATGTCGATCTGCTCGCGTCCGGCGGGATCCTGGGGGTGGCTGAGGAACGGCGGGTGCGGGGCGCGGTGGAACGCGGCTACCGGCTGCGGCAGGATCGCGCGGTCATCGACGCCGACACGGTCAGGTCGTTGTCGGCCGACGACCACTGGCGCGGGTTCGCCACCGCGATGGCCGCGCCGGTCGCCGAGTTCACCGCCTACCTGGATCGCGAACGCGCCGACCCGGCGGGCGATGTCGTCGGCTACCGGCAGCACGCCGTCTGGCTCAGCCGCGCGGAACTCGAGGCGATGATCGGCGCACTGCGGGCCGTGATCGCACCCTGCTCGGCGAACGAACCCGCGCCCGGTCGTGCCCGGTACCTGCTCAGCCCGATCCTCTTCCCGAACGAAGAACCGGCTGCCGACCCCGGCTCGTAGGACCGTTAGGCCGCCTTCGCTGCGGGTTAGGTTCTGAGGTGGATGGTGTTGCGTCGAGGTGTGCGGGTGGCGTCCAGCCACGCGGGTGGAATGAACTCGGGGAGTCCGTCGGTGGTGATGCGGACTTCCCATTCAGAGTTGTGGATCAGCTTATGGTGGACGGAACATAAGAGTACGAGATTGTCCACTTTGGTCTCACCATGATGTGCCCAAAACACCACATGATGCGCCGTACAACGGTAAGCGGGCGCATCGCACCCCGGGAAGGCGCAGCCGCCGTCGCGTCGGATCAACGCCCGTCGGATGGCCGGGGTGGCGAGACGTTGTGCCCGGCCGACGTCGAGGGGCTCGCCGTGTGAGCCGAGGACCATGGGGATGATCTTGGCGTCGCAGGCCAATCGCCGGGCTTCGGCTGCGGTGATTTCGCCGAGTAGGTCGAGGGTGGCTTGTCCGATGCCGGACTGTAGTTCTTCCAGGCTGACTGTCACGACGATGTGGGTGGCTTCTCCGGCTTGGGTGGGCAGGTCGGGATGTTCGGCCCACATCCGCACCAGTTCCGAGAACGCGCAACCCCGCCGTTCCCATTGGGTTCTGGTGTCGCGGCCTTCCTCCTCGGTGGCCGGGCGTGGCTTGGCGAGTGGGTCGAGCATCGCTTGCAGCCGCGCGGAGGTCTCGTCGTCCACCCGGGCCTTGATCTGATGCCCGCCATCGCGATGCGGTGCGATCGAGAACTCGGGCTGGAAGGGTTTCGGTTCCCGGGTTTTCGGCTCTTTCCCGTCGGGGTCGAGCTGGGCGAGCAGGCGTCGTCCGGCGGCCCGGATTTCGCGGGGGCCAGCGGAGCGCGCCAGTTCGGCGAGGATCTTCTCCGCCTGTTCCCGATCCTCCATCGACACGGTCTTGGGAAGCTTGTCGAGCGCCCGCAGGGTTTCGTCGATCTGGGCGGCGCCGACCGCACCCTCGCTCGCGGCCTGCGCGGTGGCGGGCGCAGTAGGCGGCTGCTCGCCGGAAGTCAGGTCGCGGGTGCCGTTCAACGCCAGCGCTCGCGCCGCGCGAGCTTTCGCCTCGGCGTACGGGATGTTCAGCGTCTCCTGTAACAACCGCACGAGGCTTCCGTATCCGGTGGTGTCGCGTATCCCGCGACGTTCGAGTTCGGCCATGACCTCGCCTTGTACCGCGGCTTCGCGGCGCTGCACGCACTCGGACTCCAGGAGCCTGTCCAGCAGGCAGCCGACATCCTCGCGCCACCACTCGGTGCGCGATGCCTGGGTACTGCTCTCGACGGCCACAACACCACGATACGCCGCCTGATCGAACGTGTGTGCTATCGATCGGGTGAACCTGAAGAACGCACTTTTCCTTGCTGCGTAAGGACTTTCTCCAACTTCGAGGCCGCGCCGGCCGCGTGCTCGGCAGTTTCGGTGCCCGCCCCGGTACGGTCATGCCTCGACCAATCGGCACCGGGAGAACGGTCAGGAAAACGAGAGGCCAGGATGACTCGCAGACTTGTCTTGAGACGGCCCAGCGGGGCCGGTCGCCGCAGCCGGTTGACGCCGTTCGCGCTGGGACTGGGGGTGCTGGGTTCGGTCGCGGTTCTCTGCGGAACGCGCTGGTGGCTGGGGACGAACGACTGGGCGGGTCTCGGACAATGGGTTGGGGGCCTGGGAGCGCTGGTGGCAGCCGGAACCGCTCTGTACATCGCGAACCGCGATTTGAGGCGGGAACTAGCGCGAGAAGCCGAGCGGGTGCGGGTGCACGCGTACTACGTCGAAGCCAAAATACTCTTCCCGCAACAGTCGATGCAGGTGCCGCGGGTCGCGGTCGTGAACGCGGGAACCGAGCCTGTGCTGAACGTCCGGCTGATGATGGTGCATCGTGCCAACCCGTCGTCGTCGCCGGTTGAGATCGACGGCGAGTCCGAATGTCCCGTGCTTTTGCCTGACGAGCCGTGGACGAACTCGCTCACCGTGTTCCCGGAGGAAGGGGACACGGTCGAGATCGCCTATGACGACTTGGCGGGCACGCGGTGGCGCCGTAACGGAAAGCAGGCACCGCTGCCCTCCGCGAACTAGCACACCAAGCCCCGTCCGGACGGAAAGACCGTTAAGGCCACCTTACGGGCGTCAGACGCCCGTAAGGTGGCCTTAACGGCATGGGACCGTCGCGAATGGACAGCCGGACGGAAATCAGCGCAGGCGCAGCGCCCGCTTCAGGGTGCCGAACAGATCCGTCTGGTTGGTCAGCCCGACGACGTTCGCCGCCTGCGGGCCGTAGCCCGCGATCCGCACCTGGGTGCCGGTGTGCTCCTGCGAGGAGCCGGGCATCGCGGTGGCGTAGTTGAGGGTCATGTTCGCGCCCTCGTTGGTGATCAGCGTGGCGGTCTGGCCGGGGCTGACGGTGCCGTTCTCGACGATCTGGCTGGTGTGGCCGTGGTCGGCGGTGACGATCACCAGGGTGTCCGGGTTGCTGCGCGCGAAGGCGAGACCGGCGGCGACGGCGGCGTCGAAGTCGATCGTCTCACCGATCTGGCCGCACGGGTCGGCGGCGTGGTCCTGCTTGTCGATGCTCGCGCCCTCGACCTGGAGGAAGAAACCCTTGCCACCGCGGCGGTCGTCGAGCAGCTGCAGTGCCTTGCGGGTCTGGTCGGCCAGCTTCGGCTGCGTCTTGGGCAGGGCCGGGTTCGGGGCGCAGCGGGTCGGCGGGGTGCCGCCCTGGCGCGCCGCCGGGCCGGTCCAGTTGGTGGGCATGTTGCCCTCGGCGAACAGGCCGAGCACCGGCTTGCCCGCCTTGGCCGCGCCGAGGCTGTCGGCGCTGTCGACGACCTGGTAGCCCGCCGCCTTGGCCTGGTCCAGCACGGTCTTGCCCTGGAACGGACCCGCCTTCACCTGCTGCTTGAAGTACTTGGCACCGCCGCCGAGCAGGACGTCGGGGCGGGTCTGCACCAGCTGCTCGGCGATCGAGCCCGCGCCGCCGTTCTCCTTGGCGTTGGCCGCGCACTTCGCGGACGTCTCGTTCGGGCCCTTGCAGTCGCGGTTGACGACGTGCGAGCCGAGGACGGCCGGGGTGGCGTCCTGCACCTCGGCGGTGGTGACGTCGCCGGTGCGCAGTCCGGCCCGCTTGGCCAGCTCCAGGATCGTCGGCACCGGGTTCCCGTACGCGTCGACGGAAATCGCGCCGTTGTAGGTCTTGGTGCCGGTGGCCCAGCCGGTGCCGGACGCGGCCGAGTCGGTGACGTAGTCGGGCTTCGCGGGGTTGTTCTTCTCGACGGCGTAGGTGGTGTAGTCGCCGGTGAGCGGGAACTCGTCCATCGCGAGCCGTCCGGCGGCGCCGCGCTCGTAGTTGCGCGCCGAGGTGATCTCGGACTGGCCCATACCGTCGCCGATGAACAGGATGACGTTCTTCGCGAACCCGCCGCGGACGGCGGAACGGACGTCCTGGGTGCGGTCGCCGGAACCCGCGGAACGGACCTCGGCGTCGGTGCCGGCGAAGGCGACCGGCGCGGCCGCGATCGTCACCGCGGCGAGTGCGCCCGCCGCCAGCCACTTCCGGCGGCCTGCGAACAGCGAAGGCATCGGTTCTCCTTGTGGGGACTCGTGGTTTTCGCCCGCTTGGTCGGGCATGGGTCATTAGTCCCCGTGCATGTGTGCGCCGCGCTGCCCCCAGTGGAGCGGCGGGTGACCGCCGGGTGAACAGGTGGCTTCGGCCGGGTGACCCGCGACACCTACCGTGCTTCGCCGGGGGTCACGATGCCGGACTCGTAGGCGACGACCACGGCCTGTGCCCGGTTGGCCGCGCCGAGTTTGGTGAAGATGTTGCCCACGTGGGTCTTCACCGTTTCGAGACTGATCACCAGTTTCGCCGCGATGTCCAGATTGGACAGACCGGCGGCGATTAGGCGCAGCACCTCGGCCTCGCGCCGGGTCAGCGACGAGGTGGCCCGCGTCACGGGGGCGGGCGGGCGCGCGGCGAGCAGCCGCCGGATCGCGTCGGGGAACAGCAGCGACTCCCCGGCCGCGACGGTGCGGATGGCGTGCGCGATCTCCTCCTTGCGCGCCCGTTTGAGCAGGAACCCGTTGGCACCGGCGAGCAGTGCTTCGTGCACGTAGTCGTCGTTGTCGAACGTCGTGATCACCAGGATCTTCGGCGGCGCGGCCAGCGCGGCCAGCACCTCGCGGGTCGCGGTGATGCCGTCCGTGCCGGGCATCCGGACGTCCATCAGCACGACGTCGGGCTGGGTGGCCACGACCCGGTCCAGCACCTCCGAACCGTCGGCCGCCTCGCCGACCACCGTGATGTCCGGCTGCAGGTCGAGCAGCGCGCGCAGCCCGGCACGCACCAGCGGTTCGTCGTCGGCGATGAGTACGGAAAGCGTCATGAGCCGGGCCTCAGCGGGATGTCCGCGGTCAGGCGCCACAACTCGCCCTGCGGGCCCGCGTGGAGTTCGCCGCGCAGCGCCTCGACGCGCTCGGTGAGCCCGGTCAGCCCGCGGCGCCCGGACCGGGGCCCGGTGCCCGGCAGCGGGTTGACGACCTCGATCCGCAGCGCGGCGGGCCCGGCCGCGATCACCACGACGACCTGGCCGGAACCGCCGTGCCGCAACGCGTTCGTCAGTCCTTCTTGGACGATCCGGTACCCCTCGCGCGAAACGGTCGCGGGCAGTTCGCCGATCGGGCCGCTGACCGCGAGGTCGACGTCGGCGCCGGCGTCGCGGGCCCGCCCCGCCAGGACGTCGACCTCGGTGAGCGTCCGCTGGGGTGCCTTCGCCGACGGCTCATCCCGCAACAGGCCCAGTACGTGGTCCAGATCCTCCAGCGCGGACCGCGACGACTCCTCGATCGTGCCGAGCGCGCGCCGGACCAGCTGCGGATCCGCCTCGACCAGCTCCGCGGCCGCGGCCGCCTGGATCGTCGACGTCGTCAGCGTGTGGCCGATGGAGTCGTGCAGCTCCCGTGCCAGCCGGTTGCGCTGCGCGAGCACGGCGGCGCGGCGTTCGGCCTCCGCCGCGCGTTCCTCGGCGGACGGGCTGAGCAGCACCAGCGCGAGCACGCGGAACAGCAACGTCGCGCCGAAGCAGAGCATCGCCAGCAGGACCGCCGTCACGAGCCCGACCAGGAGCGTCCACGCACCGGCCCAGCCGCCCGCTATGCTCACCTTCCAGCCGTAGAACGCGATCGCGTCCGCCTCGCCGCCGTTGAACCAGAGCAGCGGTGCGGCCATGCCCGTCAGGGCGATCAGCCCGCCGACGCCGAACAGGATCCAGGACAGCGCGCCGTACACCACCAGCGACACCGCCGACCGCAGCCGGTCCGGCCACCCGGGCCGATCGGGCCCCGGCGGTGTGATCCGGGTGCCGAGCAGTTCGTTGGCCAGCCACACGCCGAGCCGCCGCACCGGTGCGAGCAGGCCCATCAGCCCCACGATGATCCCGAGGGTGACCAGGAAGCCGAGCGCTTTCAGCTCCGTCGGCCCCTGCATCGAAACGCCCGCGACCAGGGCGAACGGGGTCGCGGGAACGGTGATCACCGTTCCGGCCAGCGCGTACGGGAGGCCGCGGTACGTGCCGGGGCGCAGCAGGGATCTCAGAACGGGCATACCGGAAAGGCTATCGAGGTCCGGGCGGCCGGAACTCCCTCCGCGGAGCCAGTTTCGCCTCGGCCGATCGGCCCTTGTGGAACATATGGCCGGAGATGCACTCGTCACAGGTGGTTAGCGGCCGTTAGCGACGGCTCCTACACTCGGACCGTGGCAGACCGACCTTTGATCGCACCCAGCATCCTCTCCGCGGACTTCGCCCGGCTCGGCGAGGAGATCGCCGCGCTCGCCGGCGAGGGCGAAAGCCGTGCCGACTGGGTGCACGTGGACGTCATGGACGCCCATTTCGTCCCGAACCTCACGCTGGGCCTCCCGGTGGTGGAATCCCTGCTCAAGGCCACCGACCTGCCGCTGGACTGCCACCTGATGATCGAGGACCCCGACCGGTGGGCGATCGGGTACGCCGAGGCGGGCGCGTACAACGTCACCGTGCACGCCGAGGCGGCCCACGACCCGGTGACCCTGGCGAAGAACCTGCGGGCCGCGGGCGCGAAGGCGGGGTTGTCGATCAAGCCGGGCACCCGGCTGGAGGACCATCTCGACACGCTCAAGCACTACGACACGCTGCTGGTCATGTCGGTCGAGCCCGGCTTCGGCGGACAGTCGTTCATCCCGGACGTGCTGGAGAAGGTGCGCACCGCGCGGCGCCTGGTCGACACCGGTCACCTGCGCCTGGTCGTCGAGATCGACGGCGGGATCAACGACGAGACCATCGAGCAGGCCGCCGAGGCGGGTGTCGACTGTTTCGTCGCCGGTTCCGCCGTCTACGGCGCGGGCGATCCGGGCAAGGCGGTGGCCGCGCTGCGTGAGCGGGCGGCTCGCCACCGTACCGGCTGACGCCGCCTGCGCGCGGCGGGCACGAACCGGGGAATCCCCGCCGCGCGAACGGGTGTTGGATGGAGACAGCATCGGGGCACGGCGAGGAGGCAGCAGGGGTGTTCACCGGCATAGTCGAGGAGATCGGCGAGGTCACCGCGGTCGAGCAGGGGACGAATTCGGCGCGGCTGACGGTCCGTGGCCCGATCGTCACCGCCGACGCCCGGCACGGCGACTCGATCGCCGTCAGCGGGGTGTGCCTCACCGTGGTCGAGGTCTCCGGCGGAGCGTTCACCGTCGACGTCGTCAACGAGTCGCTCCAGCGGTCGAGCCTGGCGAAGGTGGCCGTCGGCGACTCGGTCAACCTGGAACGCGCGACCGCGGCGGGTGGACGGCTCGGCGGGCACATCATGCAAGGCCACGTCGACGGCACCGGCGTTTTCCTCTCTCGTGACGAAGACGGCCTGACGACTTTCGCGCTGCCGCCCGCGCTCGGGCGCTACGTGGTCGAGAAGGGGTCGATCGCCGTCGACGGCGTCTCGCTGACCGTCGCCGCGATCACCGGCGACCGGTTCTCGGTCGCGCTGATCCCGACCACCCTCCAGCTGACGACGCTCGGCAGGCGCGAGGCCGGTGACCTGGTCAACCTCGAAGTGGACGTGGTCGCGAAGTACGTCGAGAAACTGGCCACGCCGCATCTGCGCGGGGCACAGGAGCGCGGGACGGAGGAACGGTCGTGAGCGAAACGAGTACCGGGACGAGTACGACGGAGTGGTCGGCCTGCGGCAGCGGTGCCGGGTTCGACGCGGGCGGGATCGAAGCGGCCATCGCCGACATCGCGGCGGGCCGCGCGGTGATCGTGGTGGACGACGAGGACCGCGAGAACGAGGGCGACCTCATCTTCGCCGCCGAGAAGGCCACGCCGGAGCTGCTGGCGTTCATGGTCCGCTACACCTCGGGCTACGTCTGCGTGTCGCTGACCGAGGCCGAGGCGGACCGGCTCGACCTGCCCCCGATGTACCACACCAACCAGGATCAGCGCGGCACCGCGTACACCGTGACGGTCGACGCCGCCGAGGGCATCACCACCGGCATCTCGGCCTCGGACCGCGCGCACACCATCCGGCTGCTGGCCGACCCGGAGGCCAAGGCCGGCGACTTCCGTCGTCCCGGGCACGTGGTTCCCTTGCGTGCCAAGGAAGGCGGCGTGCTGCGGCGCGCTGGGCACACCGAGGCGGGAGTCGACCTCGCCCGGCTCGCCGGGCTGCACCCGGCCGGGGTGCTCTGCGAGATCGTGTCGCAGAAGGACGACGGCCACATGGCCCGGCGCGACGAGCTCGAGGTGTTCGCCGCCGACCACGACCTGCGGCTGATCACCATCGCCGACCTGATCGCCTACCGCAAGCGGCACGAGAAGCAGGTCGAGCGTGTCGCCGAGGCCCGCGTCCCGGTCGCGGCGGGCACGTTCCGCGCGGTCGGCTACGACAGCCTGCTCGACGGCATCGAGCACATCGCCTTCGTCTACGGCGAGATCGGCGACGGCGAGGACGTGCTGGTCCGCGTCCACTCCGAATGCCTCACCGGCGACATCTTCGGCTCGCTGCGCTGCGACTGCGGCCCGCAGCTGCAGTCCGCGCTCCAGGCGGTGGCCGACGAGGGCCGTGGTGTCGTGCTCTACATCCGCGGTCACGAGGGCCGCGGGATAGGGCTGCTGCACAAGATGCAGGCGTACCAGCTGCAGGACCAGGGCGCGGACACCGTCGACGCGAACCTCGCCCTCGGCGTGCCCGCGGACGCGCGCGACTACGGCACCGGCGCGCAGATCCTGTGCGATCTCGGCGTGCACTCGATGCGGCTGCTGACGAACAACCCGTCGAAGCGGGTCGCGCTGGAGGGCTACGGGCTGCGGGTGACCGGCCGCGTGCCGCTGCCCATCTCGCCGAACCCGGAGAACCTGCGGTACCTGCGGACCAAACGGGACCGGATGGGGCACGACCTCCCGCATCTGGAAAACTACGACCAGGTCGGCGCCGGGATCGAAAACCCGGAGAAGCCGGGCGAATAGCTGAGGAGGCGCGTTCCGTGAGCGGCGAGGGTCGTCCCGAGGTCGAGCTCGATCTGAGCGACTGCAAGGCATTGCGGCTGGGCATCGTGGTCACCCGGTGGCACCCGAAGATCACCGACGCGCTGCTGGAGCGCGCGCTGGCCGCCGCGAAGGCCGCTCGGCTGGAGGAGGAGCCCACCGTGGTGCGCTGCGCGGGCGCGGTCGAGCTGCCGGTGGTGGCGCAGGCGCTGGCGAGCAACCACGACGCCGTCGTCGCGCTCGGCGTGGTGATCCGTGGCGGCACCCCGCACTTCGAGTACGTGTGCGACGCGGTGACCGCGGGCCTCACCCGGGTCGCGCTCGACGAGAGCACCCCGGTCGGCAACGGCGTCCTCACCTGCGACACCGAGGAACAGGCGATCGCGCGTTCGGGCCTGCCGGGTTCCGCGGAGGACAAGGGGTACGAGGCGACGGTCGCGGCGCTGGACACCGCGCACACGCTGCGCAGCCTGAAGCAGCCGTGGACCGAAAAGGGCTTCGTGTGAGCGTGAGTGGGGCCGCGGTGAAGCAGAAGCAGGGCGTGCTGGTCATCCGGCCGCGGCGGGCGGTGTGGATGTGCAGCGTGCTGGCGGTCGCGCTGCTCGCGGTGTTCGTCGTGGTGGCGGTGCTGCTGCGCGGGTCCAACACCGGGGTGATCTTCGAGGCGTCGGACCAGGCCGCGATGGTCGGCATCGGCATTCTCCTGGCGGCGGGCACGATGCTGTTCGCGAACGCGCGGGTGCGGGCCGACGCCGAGGGCATCGAGGTCCGCAACGTGCTGGCCGCCAAGCGGTTCGCGTGGTCCGAGGTGCTGTCGGTGAGCTTCCCCGACGGTGCTTCCTGGGCGCGGCTGGAGCTGCCCGACGACGAGTACTACTCGGTGCTGGCCGTGCAGGCCGTCGACCGCGAACGCGCCGTCGAGGCCGTCCGCGCCCTGCGCCGCCTGCACCGCGAAGCCACCGGCGGCTGATTCTCGACCCCGCGCACTACAGCGACAGGTCGACGACGACGGGGGCATGGTCCGAGGGGCCCTTGCCCTTGCGGGCGTTACGGTCCACATAGGAATCCGTGACCGCGCCGGTGAAGGCCGCGTTGCCGTAGACCAGGTCGATCCGCATGCCCTTGTTGTTCGGGAAGTTCCCGGCCCGGTAGTCCCAGTACGTGAACGGGTGGTCGTACTTGAGCGGACGCGGGAAGACGTCGGAAAGACCTGCCTCGCGGAGCGACTCCAGTGCCTTGCGCTCCGCCGGTGTCACGTGGGTCGACTCGGCGAAGGCCGCGATGTCCCAGACGTCCGCGTCGGTGGGCGCGACGTTGAAGTCGCCCAGCACGGCGAAGGGCCGGTCGGCGGCGAGTTCGGCGGCGACGGTCGTGCGCAGCGCGGCCAGCCACTCCAGCTTGTAGGCGTAGTGCGGGTTTTCCAGCTCGCGGCCGTTGGGGACGTACACCGACCAGACGCGCACACCGCCGCAGGTGGCACCGATCGCGCGGGCTTCGGCGGCGCCGTCGAACCGAGGTTCGCCGGTGAGGCCGCGGGTGACGTCGTCCAGCCCGGCCTTGGAGATGATCGCGACGCCGTTCCAGCGGCCGAGACCGTACGCGGCGACGTCGTACCCCAGCGCGCGGACGGGCTCGATGGGGAAGGCTTCCGTGGTGTTCTTGAGCTCCTGCACGCACAGCACGTCCGGGCCGGTCTGCTCCAGCCACTCCAGCACCCGGGGCAACCGCGGCAGGATGGAGTTGACGTTCCAGGTGGCGATCCGCATGCAACCGAGGATTCCACACACCCCCGGCATGCCGTTAAGGCCACCTTATGGGCGTCCGACGCCCGTAAGGTGGCCTTAACGGCATTCGACCGAGACAGGCGGATCAGACGCCCGCGGTGCTCTTGATCCACGAGCGGCTGGCCGCGACGCTCGCGTAGTTGTTGGTGCCCTTGGTGTTCGTGCCGTCCTGGTTCTGGACGGTCGAAGCGACGCCGACCTGCTTGCCGTCGGAGACCTCCGGGCCGCCGGAGTCGCCCTTCCACGCCGAGCCGTTGATCCCGACGCTCTGGATCGCGCGGCCGCCGTACGCGTCCGTCGACGACCCGCTGACCCGCACGTTCGTCGTCTTCAGCGCGGGGGCGGGCGGGCCGGTCGGGGTCTCGCGGCCCCAGCCGTAGAGCTGGTTGGTGGTGCCGCGTGCCGGGTCGGCGCTGCCGAGGGCGATCGGCTTGGCGGTGGTGGCCTGCGCGAGGTGCAGCAGCGCGATGTCGCCGTTGGGCGACTTCACCTTCTTGTCCACCTCGATCTTCGTGCCGCCGCCGAGCTCGTTGCTGCCGACCCGGACGAACATGCCGCTGCCGTCGGAGTCGAGGCAGTGCACGGCGGTCATGACCCAGCTCGCGGCGACGACCGACCCGGAGCAGTTGAAGCCGTTGAACGGACGGCCCGCGGTCTTGACGTAGACCTGGGCACCCCAGCTGACGGCCGGCGCGGTGGTCCCGCCGACGATGTTCGGCTGGGCTCCGGACGCGGCGGCGAGCGCGCCACCGGAGAGGGTCAGTGCGACGGCGGCGGCGGAGGCCGCGCCGATGGTGCGGATACGGCTCACGAGCGGTTCCTTTCGCGGTGGGGACCGAGATGTCGCCGATCACTCGGCTGGTCGGAAAGTAACCGCCGGACCACGGCCCGAGTACCCACGAACGTCGGGACCGTTCCGATCACCCGACTTCCGTCGGTAGGCCTGGGGAAACCCCGAGCACCGGGGGCCCGCGAGAACTGTCGGGGGTGCGCCATAGGCTGGTGGGCGTGGCTGACCCGTCCACCTACCGTCCCTCGCCGGGGAGCATCCCGGACGCACCCGGCGTGTACAAGTTCCGTGACGACACGCGCCGGGTCATCTACGTCGGCAAGGCGAAAAGCCTGCGCAGCAGGCTGAACTCGTACTTCGCCGATCTCGCCGGGCTGCACCCGCGCACGCGCCAGATGGTGACCACCGCGGCGAGCGTCGAGTGGACCGTGGTGTCCACCGAGGTCGAGGCGCTGCAGCTGGAGTACAACTGGATCAAGGAGTTCGACCCCCGGTTCAACGTCCGCTACCGCGACGACAAGAGCTATCCGGTGCTCGCGGTGACGATGAACGAGGAGTTCCCGCGCCTGCACGTCTACCGCGGCGCGCGGAAGAAGGGCGTCCGCTACTTCGGGCCGTACTCGCACGCGTGGGCCATCCGCGAGACGCTCGACCTGCTGCTGCGGGTCTTCCCGGCCCGCACCTGCTCGGCCGGGGTGTTCCGGCGGCACGGGCAGATCGGCAGGCCGTGCCTGCTGGGCTACATCGAGAAGTGCTCGGCGCCGTGCGTCGGCCGGGTGTCGGCCGACGAGCACCGCGCGATCGTCGAGGACTTCTGCGACTTCCTCGCCGGGCGCACCGAGGGCATGATCCGCAGGCTCGAACGGGAGATGGCGACCGCCAGCGAGGAGCTGGAGTTCGAGCGCGCCGCCCGGCTGCGGGACGACCTGGGCGCGCTGCGCCGCGCGATGGAGAAGCAGGCCGTGGTACTCGGCGACGGCACCGACGCCGACGTCGTGGCGTTCGCGCACGACGAGCTGGAGGCCGCGGTCCAGGTCTTCCACGTGCGCGGCGGCCGGGTACGCGGGCAGCGCGGCTGGGTCATCGACAAGGCCGAGGAAATGGACGTCCCGGCGCTGGTCGACCACTTCCTCACCCAGTTCTACGGTGAGGAGGCCGATCTCGCGGCTCGTGACGAGGTCGACACGGGTTCGGCGGTGCCGCGCGAGGTGCTGGTGCCCGAGCTGCCCGCGGACGCCGACGCGGTCACCGAGTGGCTTTCCGGGCTGCGCGGGTCCAAGGTACGGCTGCGGGTCGCGCAGCGCGGGGAGAAGCGCGCGCTGGCCGAAACCGTCGAGCGCAACGCCGCGGAGGCGTTCACCCAGCACAAGCTGCGCCGCGCCGGCGACCTCACCGCGCGCTCGGCGGCGTTGTCCGAGCTGCAGGATTATCTTGCGCTCGAAACGGCGCCGCTGCGCATCGAATGCGTGGACATCAGCCATATCCAGGGCAGTGACGTGGTGGCGTCGCTGGTGGTGTTCGAGGACGGGGTCGCGCGCAAGTCCGAGTACCGCCGCTTCGCCTTGCGCGAGGCCGCCGACGAGGGCGACGTCGCGTCGATCGCAGAGGTCGTGCGGCGGCGTTTTTCCCGCTATCTCAAGGAAACGGCCAACGGCGAAGCAACGGCGGAGGCCGATCCGTCGAAGCCGGGGATCGATCCGGAGACCGGCAAGCCCCGCAAGTTCGCGTACCCGCCGAACCTGCTCGTCGTCGACGGCGCGGGCCCGCAGGCCACCGCGGCCGCGGACGTGCTGGCGGAACTCGGGGTGCACGACGTCGCCGTGGTGGGGCTGGCGAAACGGCTCGAAGAGGTCTGGCTGCCGGGCGACCCGGATCCGGTTATCCTGCCGCGGACCTCGGACGCGCTGTTCCTGATGCAGCGTGTCCGTGACGAGGCACACCGCTTCGCCATCCGCTACCACCGGGAGAAGCGGTCCAAGCGGATGCAAACGTCCGAATTGGACAGTGTGCCGGGCCTGGGGCAGGCTCGCCGTACCGCGCTGATCAAGCACTTCGGCTCGGTGAAGAAGCTCAAGCAGGCCAGGGTCGAGGAGATCGAGGCGGTGCCCGGCTTCGGCAGGCGCACCGCGGAGGCGGTGGTGGCCGCGCTGACCGGGGAGTCCGGGGCGGCCGCGTCGGGAGGGGAGCCGGGAACATGATCGGGGAAGGTAACGCGAAGTGAGTGCGAACGAGGAGAACCGCGGGTCCGGGATGGAGGTCGCGGTCGTGTCCGGGCTGTCCGGGGCGGGCCGCAGCACGGCGGCCAAATGCCTGGAGGACCTGGGCTGGTTCGTAGTGGACAACCTGCCGCCGGAGCTGATCGCCACGATGGTCGAGCTCGGCGCGCAGGCCCGTGGCGCGATCACCAAGGTCGCGGTGGTGATGGACGTGCGCTCGCGGGCGTTCACCGACGACCTCGCCTCGGTGATCAAGGACCTGGACGCGCGGGGCTACAAGCCGCGGGTCCTGTTCCTGGAGGCCACCGACGCGGTGCTGGTGCGCCGGTTCGAGGCGGTCCGCCGCGGTCACCCGATGCAGGGTGACGGGCGGTTGCACGACGGGATCACCGCCGAGCGCGCGCTGCTCTCGCCGTTGCGCGAGGAGGCCGACCTCGTGCTGGACACCTCCTCGCTGTCGGTGCACGACCTGCGGGCCAAGATCGAGGACGCGTTCGGGTCCGAGGCGGGCACGACGACCCGGGTGACCGTGCTGTCCTTCGGGTACAAGTACGGTCTGCCGATGGACGCCGATCTCGTGATGGACGTGCGGTTCCTGCCGAACCCGTTCTGGATCCCGGAACTGCGCGAGCACACCGGGCTGGAGAACGAGGTGCGCAACTACGTGCTCAGCCAGGAGGGCGCCGAGGAGTTCCTCGACCGCTACCATCAGCTGCTGCGGCTCATCGGTGCCGGCTACAAGCGCGAGGGCAAGCGGTACCTGACCCTGGCGGTGGGCTGCACCGGCGGGAAGCACCGCAGCGTCGCGATCTCCGAGGAACTCGCCCAGCGTCTGTCCAATGAGGACGGTATGGCCGTGAAGGTGGTGCACCGCGACCTTGGCCGCGAGTAACGTACGCGCGGTCGCGCTCGGGGGCGGGCACGGGCTGCACGCGACACTCACCGCGCTGCGGCGGGTGACGCGCGAGGTCACCGCGGTGGTCACCGTCGCCGACGACGGCGGATCGTCCGGACGGCTGCGCCGGGAGCTCGGCCTGCTGCCGCCGGGCGATCTGCGCCAGGCCTTCGCCGCGTTCGCCGCCGAGGACGGCGGCGCCCTGTGGGCCGAGGTGTTCCAGCACCGCTTCGGCGGGGACGGCGCGCTCGCCGGGCATGCCGTCGGCAACCTGCTGCTGGCAGGGCTGTTCGAGGTGCTCGGCGATCCGGTAGCCGCGCTCGACGAGGCGGGCAGGCTCATCGGGGTGTCCGGCAGGGTCCTGCCGATGTCCCCGGAACCACTGGAGATCGAGGCCGAGGTCAGCGGCTTGGACAGCGAGGACGCCACCGCGCTGCGCCGTATCCGCGGCCAGGTGGCGGTGGCGACGACACCGGGGCAGGTGCGGCGCATCAGCCTGCACCCGAGCGGGCAGGCCGAACGCCCGCCGCAGGGCTGCGCGGAAGCGATCGACGCGGTGCTCGGCGCCGACGTCGTCTTCCTCGGTCCCGGTTCGTGGTTCACCAGCGTGCTGCCGCACCTGCTGGTCCCGGATCTGCATGACGCGCTGGTCCGGACCACGGCGACCAAGGTGGTCGTCCTGAATCTTGTCCCCCAGCCGGGTGAAACCGCCGGATTCTCCCCGGAACGGCATCTGGATGTGCTGTTCGACCACGCGCCCCGGCTGCGGGTCGACGCGGTGATCGCGGACCGCGATTCCGTCCCCGACCCGCCCAGACTCCGCAAGGCGGCGGAACGGCTGGGCGGGGTGGCGCTTCTGGGGGCCGTGGCAGACCGGGAAGTGCCGGGACGGCATGATCCGGATGCGCTCGCGCACTGCATGCGGGAGGCTCTCGGTCTCGAAACGGGCCGGAGCGGCGGGGGCGGAGTGGCAGACAGGGAGGGGCAGCAATGGCGATGACCGCCGCGGTGAAGGACGAACTGAGCCGGCTGGAGATCACGAAGATCGGGCCACGCCGGGCCGAGGTCGCGTCGTTGCTGCGTTTCGCGGGCGGGCTGCACATCGTGGCGGGCCGGGTCGTGGTGGAGGCCGAGCTGGACACCGGCTCGGTCGCGCGCCGGCTGCGCAAGGAGATCCACGAGCTCTACGGGCACCATTCGGACGTGCACGTGATCACCGCGAGCGGCGGACTGCGCAAGGGGACGCGGTACGTCGTGCGCGTGGTGAAGGACGGCGAGGGACTGGCCAGGCAGACCGGCCTGATCGACCAGCGCGGGCGCCCGGTGCGCGGGCTGCCCGCCGCGGTGGTGTCCGGGGGAGTGGCCGACGCGGAAGCGGCGTGGCGGGGTGCCTTCCTCGCCCACGGCTCGCTGACCGAACCCGGCCGCTCGTCGTCGCTGGAGGTCACCTGTCCCGGCCCGGAGGCCGCGCTCGCGCTCGTCGGTGCCGCGCGCCGGATGGGCATCCAGGCGAAGTCCCGCGAGGTCCGCGGCGCGGACCGGGTCGTGGTCCGCGACGGGGACGCGATCGGCGCGCTGCTGACCCGCCTCGGCGCGCACACCAGCGTGCTGCAGTGGGAGGAACGCCGGATGCGCCGCGAGGTGCGGGCCACGGCCAACCGCCTCGCCAACTTCGACGACGCGAACCTGCGGCGTTCGGCGCGGGCCGCCGTCGCCGCGGCCGCCAGGGTGGAGCGCGCGCTGGAGATCCTCGGCGACACCGCGCCCGATCACCTGCTCGCCGCGGGCAAGCTCCGGCTGTCCAACCGGCAGGCGTCACTGGAGGAACTCGGCCAGCTGTCGGACCCGCAGATGACGAAGGACGCGGTGGCGGGCCGGATCCGGCGGCTGCTCGCGATGGCCGACAAACGCGCCAAGGACCTCGGCATCCCGGACACCGAGTCCGCGGTGACCCCGGAGATGCTCGAAGAAGAGGCGTAGCGGCCCGCGGGTCACCGGCGGATGAGGCCCCGCTGGTGCGCGGTGGCGACGGCGGCGGTGCGGGAGTCGACGTCGAGCTTGGCGTAGATGTGGACGAGGTGGGACTTCACCGTGGCCTGGGTGAGGAACAGCTCGGCGGCGATCTCGGCGTTGGACAGCCCGTCGGCGACCAGGCGCAGAACCTCGATCTCGCGGCGGGACAGCGCGGTGCCCGGCGCGCGCATCCGGTCCATGAGCCGGTGGGCCACCTCGGGGGCGAGCGCGGTGCGGCCGGCGGCCGCGGCCCGCACCGCGGCGGCGAGTTCCTCGGGCGGCGCGTCCTTGAGCAGGTACCCGGTGGCTCCCGCTTCGATCGCGGCGAGGATGTCGGCGTCGGTGTCGTAGGTGGTCAGCACCAGCACGCGCGGCGGGTCCGGCCGGGCGGTGATCGCCGCGGTGGCGTCCGCCCCGCGCATTTCCGCGCCGAACCGCAGGTCCATCAGCACCACGTCGACGGCCAGCGTGGCGGCCAGTTCCACCGCGCGCTCGGCGGTACCCGCCTCGGCGACCACGGCGAAGCCCGGTTCGGTGTCCAGCACCGCGCGCAGCCCGGCGCGGACGACGGGGTGGTCGTCGGCCAGCAGCAACCGGATCGTCTCGCTCACGGGTCCTCCAGTGGCCGATCGTGGTTGGCGAAGCTGACCGCGAGCGCGGTGCCCGCTCCCGGCGCCGACTCCACGGTGAGCGTGCCACCGAGCGCGTGCGCCCGCGCCCGCATCGCGGCCAGCCCGAAACCGCCCTCGTCGTCGCCGGTGGCGGGCAGTGTCTCCGGGGTGAACCCGATCCCGTCGTCGACGGCGTCCAGCGCCACCCCGGTGTCCATATAGGACAGTGTGACCCCGGCCCGCCGCGCCCGCGCGTGGCGGACGGTGTTGGCCAGCGCCGACTGCGCGATCCGCAGCAGTGCCACCTCGTACGGGGTGGGGATCGGGACGGGCTCGCCGTCGAGGTGGAAGTGCACCGCGAGCCCGGAGTGCTCGGCGGTGGTGGCGCACAGCCGTTCCAGCGCGGCGGTGAGGGAGCCGTTCTCCAGGTCCGGCGGGGTGAGCGCGTGCACGAACCGGCGGGTTTCGGCGAGGTTGTGCTGTGCCTCGGTCCTGGCCCGGCGCACGTGCTGTTCCGCGTCGCCCGGCCGCCCGGGCAGCGCCCGCTCGGCGGCACGCAGCAGCAGCTGGATGCTCGACAGGCCCTGGGCGACCGTGTCGTGGATCTCCCGTGCCAGCCGCTCCCGTTCGGCGAGCACCCCGGCCGAGCGCTCGGCGGCGGCGAGGTCGCCGCGAAGCACGCTCAGCTCCTCGATCCACCTGCGCCGCTGCTCGCTTTCGCGGTACAGCGCCTGGTAACCGAGGACCGTGGCCACCGCGACCGCCGCGCCCAGCGCCGGTCCGATCACCGCGGCGACGGTGAACGCGCGCTGGTGCCAGGCGAACCCGGCGATCGCGAGCACGGTCGTGACGACCACGACGGGCGGTCCCCACCGCCCTGGCAGCAGGTGCAGCTGCAGGAAGAACAGCGGGAACGCCAGCCACACCCCGTCCGGGGTGAGCCACAGCAGCCCCAGCCACACCGCGGCGAGCGCGGCCAGCCACACCGCGGCGGCCGGTCCCGAACGGCTCACCCGGGGCAGCAGCGGCCCGGTGACGTACACGCCCGCCATCACGACCGCCGCCACGACGATCCATGCGGTACGAGGCTGGCCGCCCGCCACCGCGCGGACCGCGGCCAGCGTCAGCAGCCCGGCCATCAGCAGGTGCAGGCAGACGCGCAGCACCCGCAGCGGCCGGGTCAGCGCGTGCGGTTCCATGACCTGCCCAGACTACGGCGCGTGGCGGGCGGGGCATCGATCGAAAGGTTGATTCCGGCCTCCGCGGTTCGATACCGCCGAAGCGTTCCCCGGTGCGATGACCGGCGGCCGGTCCAGGAGAAGAGTCGGCCGTGTGCCGGGAGAAGTCCCCGGCCGGATGCACCGGAAGGAGCCGACGTTCGCCGTGTTCGTCGCCTGGAGAGACCTGCGGTTCGCCAAGGGGCGCTTCGCCCTCATGGGGACCGTCGTCGTGCTGATGACCCTGCTGGTCGGCCTGCTGTCCGGCCTCACCGCCGGACTGGGGAAGGCGAGTACCTCGGCCGTCACCGGCCTGCCCGCCGACCACCTGGCGTTCGCCGCGTCCTCGCACGGGCAGCCGCCGTCGTTCACCGAGTCCACTGTGGACCGGGCACAGCAGGCGGGGTGGGCGCGGGTGCCCGGGGTCACCGCCGCCGAGGCGCTCGGCATCACCACCACCAAGGCCACGACGTCCTCGGGGGACACCGGGGTGGTGTCGGCCTTCGGGGTGGCACCCGGCTCGGGCCTCGCCCCGGCCGCCGGGCGTGTCGGCCAGGGGGAGGTGGTGCTGTCCACCGGGGCCGCCGACGCGCTGTCCACCAAGGCGGGTCAGACCGTGCTGCTCGCGGGCGCCCCGGTGCGGGTCACCGCGGTCGCCGGGGACGCTTCCTACAGCCACACTCCGGTCGTCTGGACCAGCCTGGCCGACTGGCAGCGGCTCACGCCGGGCGGCGGGGCGGGCGAGCGCGCCACGGTGATCGCCTTGCGCACCACCGGCGGCGCCGACCTGGCCGCCGCCGACACCCGGCTGGGCACCACCACCGTCACCCGCGACGACGCGCGCTCGGCCATCGGCTCCTACACCTCGGAAAACGGTTCGCTGCAACTGATGCGTGGCTTCCTGTTCGCGATCTCGGCGCTGGTCATCGGCGCGTTCTTCACCGTCTGGACGATCCAGCGGGCCGGGGACATCGCCGTGCTCAAGGCGCTGGGCGCCACGACCGGCTACCTGCTGCGTGACGCGCTCGGGCAGGCGGTGGTGCTGCTCGTGACCGGCACCGCGATCGGCACCGGCGCCGCCGCCGGGATCGGCGCGGCCGCGGCGGGCACGGTCCCGTTCGTGCTCGACGTGAGCACGATGCTGCTGCCGGCGCTGGTGATGATCGCGCTCGGCGTGCTGGGGGCGGCGCTGTCCGTCCGCCGTATCGCCTCGGTCGACCCGCTGACCGCGCTGTCCACGCACTGAATCCACCCGGACACCAGGGAGAAGTACCGATGAGCCTGCGGCTGAACGACGTCGTCCTGACCTACCGCGACGGTGACCACCGGCTGACCGCGGTCGACCACGCCGAGCTGGACGTGCCGGCGGGCACCGCGACCGCGCTGGTGGGGCCGTCCGGCTCGGGGAAGTCCAGCTTGCTCGCGGTGGCCGCCGCGCTGGTCACCCCCGACTCCGGAGAGGTCGTCGTCGACGGCACCACCGTCACCGGCATGAGCCGTGCGGCGAAGACCACGCTGCGCCGCGAAAAGATCGGCATCGTCTTCCAGCAGCCCAACCTGCTCGGTTCGCTGACCGCCGTCGAACAGCTGGAAGTGATGGCACACCTCGACGGCAGGTCACCGCGCACCGTTCGCCACCGTGCTCGCGAACTGCTCGACGCGGTCGGGCTCGCCGGCCACGGTGCTCGTCGTCCGCACCAGCTCTCCGGCGGCCAGCGGCAGCGGGTCGCCATCGCCCGTGCCCTGATGAACGACCCGGCGGTACTCCTGGTGGACGAGCCGACCAGCGCGCTGGATCACGAGCGCGGCGCGGCGATCATCGACCTGGTGCTCGGGTTCACGCGCCGCCAGGACGTCGCCACCGTGCTGGTCACCCACGACACCGCGCATCTGGACGGCGTGGATCGGATCGTCGAGATCCGCGACGGCAGGCTCGCCCTCACCGCTCCGGCCCGCAGCCCGCTGACCGGCCGCCCCCCAGCCGGCCGGTCAGCAGGTGCGCGCCCAGCACGGTGATCTCGTGCCGTACCGCGATACCGGTGCGGCGGGTCGCGATGAGGCCCGCCGCACGCAGGATCGAGGCGTGGTAGCTCGCCGAGGCGGCCGAGACGCCCACCCGCCTGCTCAACTCGGTGGTGGTGCACCCGGCCTCGGTGGCCTCCAGCACCCGCGCCCTGGTCACGCCGAGGAGCGCGCTGAGCGAGCCGAGGTCCCTGCCCGCTGCCCGGTTCGTGGCCAGGATGGCTGTCCTCCTCGCGGCTGAAATGATCACCGGAACCACGGTAGCCGGGTGGTGCCGACGTATTCCTGTACCGGAACCGGGCCGCGTCCGCGTCCGGATCGGCGGACGTCCGAGGCCATGACCAGCGCGAACGTTGTGAATCGCCGGTCGTGCTCCGGCGCGGACCGGCAGAATCGGCAAAACCCGCGCGGCACCGTGAACGGGCGGGCGGCTTTTCGCCGCCGGACGGCTCGGGCAGGATGGAAACGGACTCGCCCGGCCGCGACGGGTGGCGCGTCGGGGACCGCGGAGGGGATGGGTGATCATGCGCCAGGCGGCGGAGCCGTTCGGGGAGCGGCTCCGTACCGCGCGGGTGCGGGCCGGGCTGAGCCAGCGGGAACTCGCCGAGCGAGCGGGCGTGAGCGAACGCACGGTGCGCGGCGTCGAACGGGGCACGGGTGGCAGGCCACGGGGCGAATCCCTCCGGCGGCTGGCCGAAGCGGCAGGGCTGGAACCACCGGAGCGCGTCCGCGTGGCCGGGGCCCGCCGCGGGCCGCTGATCTCGGTACTGGGCCCGCTCGGCTTGTGGCACAACGGGAATCCGGTCGAGATCGGCGCGCTCAAGCAACGCACGCTCCTCGCCTTGCTGGCGGTGCAGCCCGATCGGGCGGTCGGCACGGACGAAATCGCCGAGCTGCTGTGGGGCGAGGACCCGCCGAAGTCCGCCGCGAACCTGCTGCACACCTACGTCGCCCGGCTGCGGCGGATTCTCGAACCGGGCCGGGGCAGCGGCGCGGCACAGCTCATCGTCGCGGTCAGGGGCGGTTACCGGTTGCGGGTGACCGGAGGGCAACTGGATCTGCTGCGCTTCGACGAGCTGATCGGCGAGGCGGGCCGATGCCGTGCCGAAGGGGAATTCCGGCAGGCACTCGCGGCGTATTCGGCCGCGCTCGGGCTCTGGCGCGGCCCCTTCTTGTCCAATGTGGACAGCCGGATCCTGGCGCACCCGGTCGCGGTCGCGGTGCTGCGGCGCCGGACCGAGGCCACGCTCGGCTACGCGGACACCGCGCGGGAGCTGGGGGAGCCCGGGCAAGCGGTCTCCCGCCTGCGGGCACTCGCGGACGAGGAACCCCTGCACGAAGGACTGGCCGCCCGGCTGATGCTCGCGCTGGCCGGTGCCGGGCAGCAGGCCGAGGCGTTGCGGCGGTTCGACAGCACCCGCGCCCGGCTGGCAGGCGAACTCGGCGTCGATCCGGGTGCCGAACTCCGCGAGGCACACCGCCGGGTGCTCGCCCAGGAGCTGCCCGAGCGGGAGACGTCGCCGGGCGAGCGGCCCGTGCCCCGGCAGCTGCCCGCCCCGCCGCGGTTGTTCACCGGTCGCGCACGGGAGCTGGCGCGGCTGGGCGAGGCGCTCGACGCCGGTGCGGATCTCCGCAGCACCATGGTGATCTCGGCGCTCGGCGGCATCGGCGGGATCGGCAAGACCTGGCTGGCGCTGCACTGGGCCCACCGGAACGCGCACCGGTTCCCGGACGGTCAGCTGTACGTCAACCTGCGCGGATTCGATCCCACGGCCGAGCCGGTGTCCCCGGCGGTGGCCGTCCGCGGGTTCCTGGACGCGCTGCGGGTCGCGCCGGGCGCGATCCCGGCGGACGAGGGGGCCCGGTTCGCCTTGTATCGCAGCCTCGTCGCCGGTCGCCGCATGCTGGTCGTGCTCGACAACGCCCGCGACGCCGCCCAGGTCACCGCGTTGCTGCCGGGGAGTCCCGACTGCACGGTGGTGGTCACCAGCCGCCACCGGCTCGGCGGGCTGGTGGCCACGCACGGCGCGCTGCTGCTCACCCTCGACGTGTGGACCGGGCAGGAGGCCGGGGAACTGCTGACCCGGCATCTCGGCGCCACGCGGGTGGCGGCCGAACCGGACGCGGTCGCCGATCTGCTCGCGCTGTGCGGTGGCCTGCCGCTCGCGGTGGGGATCGTCGCGGCCAGGGTGGCGACCCAGCCAGGGCTGCCGCTGCGGGTGCTGGCCGAGGAACTCCGGGACACCGCGGGCCGGCTCGACGCGCTGGACGCGGGCGAGGTGTCGGCGAACCTGCGGGCGGTGTTCACCTCGTCCTATCGCGCGCTGGACAGCGAAGCGGCGACCCTGTTCGGGCTGCTCGGCCTGGCACCGGGGCCGGACATCGGCCTGACGGCCGCGGCCGCGCTGGCCGGGTTGCCGGTCGCCAGGGTGCGGACGCTGCTGCGGGAGCTGGAGGCGGCGCATCTGGTGGCCCAGCCGGTACCGCTCCGCTATCGGATGCACGATCTCGTGCGGCTCTACGCCGCCGAAGAAGCCCGTCGGAGTCTCGGCGAACCCGTACGTGCCGTGGCGTTGCGCCGTCTGGTCGATTTCTTCCTGCACACCGCCTACACGGGCGAGCGGCTGCTCGAACCGCATCGGCCGCCGATCGAGCCCGGGACACCGGCCGAGGACGTCCGGCCACAGCCGCTCGCGGATGAGTCCGAGGCGCTCGCCTGGTTCGACGCCGAGCACCACTGCCTGCTCGCCGCGCACCGGTTCGCCGCGGAAGCGGGCTGGGACGAACAGACGTGGCGCCTGGCGTGGTCGCTGGACACCTTCCACTACCGGCGTGGCCACCTGGCCGACAATCTCCGCGTCTGGCAGGACGGACTCGGTGCCGCGCGGCGGCTCGGCACCCCCACGGCGCTGGCCTGGGCGCATCGGCGGCTCGGGCACGCGCATGCCCGGCTCGGCGGCCGCGCGGACGGCATCGAGCATCTGCGGCAAGCCGTCGCCGCCACCGAGCGGACCGGCGACGTCGCCAATCTCGGTAACACGCATCGGTTTCTCGCGCTGGCGCTGGCGCAGAACGGTTCGGACGAGCTCGCGCTCACGCACGCCGCCGAATCGCTGCGGTTGTTCGGCACGCTCGACGATCCGGTCGGCGCGGCCAACGCGCACAACCTCGTCGGCCGGTGTCACGTCCGGCTGGGCAACCACGGCCAGGCCCATGCCCACTGCGAGCGCGCGCTCGCGCTGCACCGCGAGCACGCCGACCGGCAGGGCGAGGCGAACGCGCTGGACAGCCTCGGCTACCTCGCCCAGCACGCGGGCCGGTACGCCGACGCGATCGCCCGGTACCGGGAAGCCCTTGCCGTGCAACAGGAAATCGACAACACCTACGACAGGGCGAGCACGCTGGACCAGCTCGGCACCGTCCTCGACGCGGCGGGCAGGCAGGCCTCCGCGCGGGACGCGTGGCGCCAGGCCGTGGAACTGTACCGGGCACAACACCGCGTCGCGGAAGCCGACGAACTGGCCGGACGGCTTGCCGCGTCGTGCGAGGACCGCGCCGGTTAGCGGGTTCCCGCGCACCGTGACCGTATCGGGTGTGGATCATGACGCTTTCGAGGAAGTGTGACCGGACCCGTTAACGCCACAGCAGACTCGTAACGCAGCGGTTTCATGCCAGGGCGCACGCCGGAAACCTGGCGCCCCGAACCTCGATCACAGGCGACGAGCCTCTGAGGAAAGGGGAGACCCATGCGCACGAGCGAGCAAGGCGGGGAGCGGCCGCGGGTTTCGGCGGAGGTCGGCACCTGGCTCACCCGGCGCAGCGCGACGGCGGACGACTGGAGCGCCGAAGAACTGGTGGCGGTCAAACGGGGTACCACGGTGTCGGTGGTCATCCCGGCGCGCGACGAGGAGGCCACGGTCGGCGCGATCGTGACGGCCATCCGTGAGGAACTCGTCGAACGGCATCCGCTGGTCGACGAGATCCTCGTGGTGGACAGCCGATCCACCGACGCGACCGCCCGGGTCGCCGCGGCGGCGGGCGCGGACGTCGTCGCGCAGGACGCCGTGCTGCCCGCACTGTCCGGTTTGGACGGTAAGGGTGAGGCGCTGTGGAAGGGGGTCGCGGCCACGAGCGGTGATCTCGTCGTCTTCGTCGACGGCGATCTCCGCGAGTTCACCACCGGCTACGTCACCGGGCTGCTCGGCCCGCTGCTGACCGATCCGTCGGTGGCCTACGTCAAGGGTTTCTACCACCGCCCGCTGATCGGCGCGGCGGGCACCGACGCCGACGGCGGCGGCCGGGTGACCGAGCTGGTCGCGCGGCCGCTGCTCAACATGTTCTGGCCCGAGCTGGCCGGGTTCGTGCAGCCGCTCGCCGGTGAGTACGCCGGACGCCGCGAGGTGCTGGAGAGCATCCCGTTCGTCGCCGACTACGGCGTAGAGATCGGGCACCTGATCGATCTGCTGGAGCTGCGCGGGCTCGACGCGCTCGCCCAGGTCGACCTCGGCCACCGGGTGCACCGCCATCAGAGCGTCCAGGCGCTTGGCCGGATGGCCGCGCAGATCATGCACACGCTGATGGACCGGCTCGAGCGCTACGACCGGCTGATCGCGGCACGTCCGCCGTCGACGCTGCTCGCCCAGTTCCAGCGCGGTTCCTCGGGCGAGGGTGTCGAGCGCGAGCTGGTGCTCACCGACCTCCCCTGCGCGCAGCGGCCTCCGCTGGCGAGCCTTCCGGCGTCGATCCGGTGGGGAGAACGTGTTGCGTAACACCGCCTGATCTGTACGTAAAGTCCGTTTTGCCGGTAGGGTGATCTTGCGAGAGCGAGGAGACACGCGGCGTGCCCCGGCGGTGACGCCCGGAGGAGAGGGATCCCCTTGGGCGACGGCTGGGGCGCGCGGACCGACTACGACGTCCTCGTGATCGGGGCCGGGTTCGCCGGCCTGCACCTGCTCGCGGAGCTGCGGAAGAGCGGATTCACCTGCCACGCCTTCGAAACCGGCGGCGGGGTCGGCGGAACCTGGTACTGGAACCGGTATCCCGGCGCGCGGTGCGACATCGAGAGCCTCGACTACTGCTATCTCCACGACCGCGAGCTGCACCGGGAGTGGACGTGGTCCGAGCGGTTCGCCGGTCAGCCGGAAATCCTGCGCTACGCCGAACACTTCGCCGAGCGGGCGGGGTTGTACCCGTTCGTCACCTTCGGCACGCGGGTCGTCGCGGCCACCTTCGACGAGCCGTCTTCGACCTGGCTGGTGCGCACCGAACATGGCGGGGAAGTGCGGTGCCGGTTCCTCGTCACGGCCGTCGGCTGCCTGTCCGCCGCGCAGATCCCGGACATCCCCGGGATACAACGGTTCCGCGGCGAACGCTTCCACACCGGGCGATGGCCGCACGAACCCGTGAACTTCGCGGGCAAGCGGGTCGGCGTGCTCGGCACCGGGTCGTCGGGCATCCAGGTGATCCCGCGGATCGCCGAGGAGGCCGCCGGAGTCGTGGTGTTCCAGCGGACCGCGAACTTCAGCGTGCCCGCGCGGAACCGTCCGCTCACCGAGGCCCAGCTGGCGGGGGAGGCGGAGAAGTACGATGAGCGCGTCGCACTGGCGAGCACGACCCGGTTCGGGCACGTGGTGGCGGGCACCGGAAAGTCCATTCTGGACACTGAACCCGCCGAGCGGCGAACCGCGCTGGAACGCCGATGGGCCGACGGCGGGACGGGGATCGTCGCGACGTTCACCGACACCGGCCGCGATCTCGCGGCGAACGCGCTGCTGGCGGATTTCTTCCGGGACAAGATCAGGAAGACCGTGACCGACCCCGGGACCGCGGAGCTGCTCGTCCCCCGAGGCCATCCGATCGGCACGAAACGGCTCTGCGTCGACGACGGCTACTACGAGACGTTCAACCGGGAGCACGTCCGGCTGGTGGACCTGCGCGCCGAACCGATCGAGGAGATCACCGAGGACGGCGTTCGCACCACGAAGGAGAGCTACCCGCTGGACGTGCTCGTCTTCGCCACCGGCTACGACGCGTTCACCGGGGCGCTGGCCAGGATGGACATCACCGGCCGGGACGGCGCCCGGCTGCCGGACCGGTGGGCGGACGGGCCGGGGACCTACCTCGGGCTCGCCGTGTCCGGGTTCCCGAACCTGTTCACGATCACCGGCCCCGGCAGCACCATGAATCTGTCGAACATGCTCCGGGCGATCGAGCACCACGTCGCCTGGATCCGGGAACTGCTGGTACAGCTACGTTCGGCGGGTATACGCACGGCGGAAGCCGAACAATCCGCGCAGGACGAGTGGGCGGTGCGGGTCGCCGAAGCCGCGAGCCGGACGTTGTACCACCATGCCGATTCCTATTACCTCGGCGCGAACATCGAGGGCAAGGCGCGGGTGTTCATGCCCTACGCCGGCGGTCTCGACCAGTACCGGCGCATCTGCGACGCCGTGGCACTGGACGGCTATCGGGGCTTCCGGCTGTCGCATGTGGACGAACCGGTGGCGCCGTGAGCCGCCCGCTGTCCGGTTTCGGGCTCGGCGTCGTCCTGCTGGCCACGCTCCTGCCGATGATGGACTCGTTCATCGTCAACGTCGCGTTGCCCACGATCGCCGGGGAACTGGGCGCGCCGAACGCCGATCTCGAACTCGTCGTCGCCGGATACGGCATCGCGTTCACCCTGCTGCTCGTGCTCGGCGGCAGGCTCGGGGACGCGTATGGCCGACGTCGCGTACTCGTGATCGGGCTGCTCGGCTTCGTCCTCGCCTCCCTGCTGTGCGCGCTCGCGACCGGCGCGGAGTGGCTGGTGGCCGCCAGAATCGTGCAAGGCGCGACGGCCGCGCTGATCCCGCCGCAGGTCCTCGGCACCATCCAAGCCGCCGTCGCGCCGGAACGGCGAGCGAAGGCGATGAGCCGGTACGCGGCGGTCAGCGGGCTGGCCGCGATTCTCGGGCTGGTGCTCGGCGGGGTCCTGCTGAAGGCCGATCTGTGGGGCACCTCCTGGCGTCTGCTGTTCCTGGTCAACCTGCCGCTCGGCCTGATCGCCGCCGTGCTGGCCGTGTTCGTGGTGCCCGACAGCAGGTCCGAGCACCCGGCGGGCGTCGACCTGCGCGGCACCGCGCTGCTCGGCGTGCTGGTGCTGGCGGTGCTCGTGCCCCTCAACCGAGGCCCGTTGCTGGGCTGGCCGTGGTGGACGCTCGCGTTGCCGTTCCTCGCCCCGGTGGTGGCGATCGCGTTGTGGCGTACGGAAAAACGAGTCGTCGACTCCGGCGCGGTGCCGCTGCTGCCGCCGTCGGTGCTCACCGAACCGAAGGTGCGCGGGGGATTGCTGCTGCTCGCGCCGTTTCTGGCCGCCTGGGCAGGATTCCTCTTCGCGCTGCCGTTGACGCTGCAACACGGAATCGGCCTGGACCCGTTGGCCGCCGGACTCGCCGTGGCCCCGATGTCGCTGGCGTTCCTGCTCGGCTCGTTCGCGATACCGGCGTTGCGTACCCGGTGGGGTGCGCGGGTGACGCCGTACGGCGCGCTGGTGCAGGGGCTCGGCGTGGTCTGGCTCTTGGCCGCGTTGCCGCTGGGCTGGTTCGGCGGCACCGTGTGGAGCGCGTTGCCGGGCCTCGTGCTGATCGGCCTTGGCCAGGCACTGGTGGTGGGCGCCGCGAACATCGAGGTGCTCGGCGCGGTCCCCACCGCCTACGCGAGTGTCGGTGGCGGCATCTTGGTGACCACGCAACAGGGTGCGATGGCGATCGGTGTCGCGGCGCTCGGGACGCTGTTCGGCTCCATCCAAAGTGGACAGAGTTACGCGGCGGCGTTCGGTGTGGTGCTGGCGGTCCAGCTCGCCGTCGGCCTCGGGGGGGGGGGTGGCGCGGGGGGGCCGGGCGGGCGGGGCGGGGGGCGCGGGCAGCGGAGGGGGGCCGGGCCAGGTTGCGGCGGATGGCCCCGGCCACGTGCAGAGCGCCGGG